>DAOUVM010000271.1 GCA_030667645.1 Ardenticatenales bacterium
CTGAGCATAATGGCCAGGCCGGGAAAGAGCACTGCCCACCAAGCGCCGCTCGTCAGGTATCGATAGCTGTCGCCCAGCATGGAACCCCACTCCGGCTCGGGAGGAATGGCGCCCAAACCCAGGAAACCAAGCGCAGCGGCCGAGAGAATAGCTCCAGCCAGCCCCATCGTTGCCTGCACGATGATCGGCGACAATGTATTGGGAAAGATGTGACGAAAGAGCATGCGCCCCTGCCCAACACCCACCATCTGGGCCGCCACCACGTATTCCTGCTGAACGACAGCGAGCACCGTGGAGCGCATCAGCCGGGCATAGATGGGAATATTCACCACGCCGATGGCGATCATCCCCTTGTCCAGGCCCGGGCCCAGCATCGCCACAATCGCGATCGCCAACAGGATGCCGGGGAAGGCAAGGAGTACATCCATCAGCCGCATGATAATATCGGAAAGGAGCGAACCGCCCAATGACACGGCGATCATCAAGCCAGTGACCACGCCCAGGGAACCGCAAACCACAGCAACGTGCAGGCTGACAGGCAGCACCGGCGCGGCGCCTAGCACGAGTCCGGCCCCGGCCCACAGCAAGGCCCGAGTGAGCGCACGCGGGCTCTCTCCCTCCGTTGGCTTGACAGAGGCGCCCTTCAAGCGCGCGATCGCAGGTGGGAGGTCCCTGCGGGCCAACATTTCTTCCACGAATGGCGCCACTCCCCCCAGCAGGCAGAACAGAATCGCCGGCAGGAGTTGCCCCGCGATCCAGGCAGCAAACCCTCCAAGCACCAACCCGATGGCGCCGGACACGAGAGCTTGTTCGGTCACACCCATGGGCATGCTCTCATAGAAACCGGCGATCAAACCCAGCAATCCCCCGACCGACAACGCAACACTGACTGCCACCAGCCCCACCCGCAGCGAGTTCCAGCCTCCGTGCACCACCCGCCGAAAGATGTCCCGTCCCAGCTTGTCAGTGCCAAACGGGTGAATCGATTCGACCTCGTCGGTGGGTGCCAGGTTGGGTGGTTTGAGCTTCAAAGTGTAGTCGAGGTCAATCCTGGGGTCATAGTCCCAGGCAAAGTGCGAAATCGAGGCTGACAGGGTGAAAAACAGCACAACCGCCATCCCCAGCCGCGCGGTGTTGCTGGAGATCAGTCTCCTCCAGGCATCCCCCCACAGTGACCGGTGCTCACGATCAGCCAAGCTCGCGACGGCGATTTCTCTCGCGGTTTGAGGTGGTGTCTGGTTCAATCGATACGTCTCCCGGGTGGAAATGCGAGCGGCACTGAGACAATCATTCCATCATTCATATTGGATGCGCGGGTCCAGAAAAGCATAGGACAGATCCACCAGCAAGTTGGCGAGGACAAAGACAACGGCTATGAGCAGGGTGCCACCTTGCACGACAGGATAGTCTCGCCCCAGGATCGCATCATACACCCATTTGCCGATCCCAGGCCAGGAAAAGATGGTCTCGGTCAAGATGGCGCCGGCCAGCAATGAACCGGTCTGCAGGCCGATGATGGTCACAACAGGCAAAAGCGCATTCCGAAGCGCGTGCCGCGCCAGCACCGTTCGCTCACGCAGCCCCTTGGCGGTAGCGGTGCGGATATAGTCTTCTCTCAGCACATCCAACATGCTAGAGCGCGTCATGCGTGCGATGATGGCCATGGGAATGGTTGCCAGGGCGAACGCCGGCATAGCCAGGTGCTCCAGAACATCGCGCAGCGCCGGCCAGTTGCTGCTGATGATACTATCCACCAACATCAGGCCGGTGACGGTTTCAAGCTCAATGTCATGAGTCAGCCGGCCGCCCACCGGCAGCCAATCGAGCAACACAGCAAACAGCATGATCTCCATCAAGCCCAGCCAAAAGATGGGCATCGAGACTCCGATGAGGGATCCGATCATGCTGACGCCATCCAACACCGAGTTCCGCCGAGCGGCCGAAGCAATGCCGGCCGGCACGCCGATCATCACCGCCAGCACCATCGAAACCAGAGCGAGTTCCACCGTCGCAGGGAAGCGCAGCTTGAGTTCGTTGGCAATGGGGATGCGGCGGTGGATGGAATCGCCCAGATCCAACCGTATCAACCGGCCCAGCAACCGCACATATTGACTGTCAAAAAAGCCCCCGTAATCCCCCCGTTCGAGGGCTTCCCTGTCGAGGAAGAGAGGGCGATTCAGACCCAACTGCTCCCTTATACGCTCTACATTGTCCGTTGATGCGTGCTCCCCCAGCATCGCAATGGCCGGGTCGCCCGGAATGAGACGCAGCAGCAAGAAAATGACGAGGGTCACTCCCAGTAGAGTTGGAGGCACTGAAAGAAATCGTCGGATGATATAGCCGGTCAAGAGCCAGTCTCCACTGAGCAGCTACGGACCCCACTTGGGGGTCGCGGATGTAAATGGGAGGCGCCGGGCGGTCCGGCGCCTCCCACAGACCTATGTTTCCACGGGCCCGGCAAGAGATCCAAGGACCTCTCGCAAGACTCGACGACAACTGCTACTCGAGAATCACCCACTCATAGTAGTCAGCGCCAACCGGTTGCGGCACATAGCCACTGACCTGGTTGGAGAAGAGCAGCGGCGTGTTGTTGTGCACCACCCAGAGGCGGGAGACGTCGTCGAACAGCATCTGCTCTACCTCCATGTAGAGCGGCTCTCGCTCCGCCTGGTCCGGATTGATGGAGGCCATGTAGAGATTGTAGGCAACGTCCGTATTGGCAAAGTAGCCCTCACGCGCGTCAGGAGTCTTCTCCCAATCCTCAGGAGAACCCTCGGCCCTGTCGTCCGAGCCAAAGCCAAAGAAATAGCCTTGGAAGTTGTCCGGGTCGCCGTTGTCACTGCCCCATCCCAGCATATAGAGACCGACGAGCAAGCCATTGCGTCGCAGGCCCAGATAGGTCGCCCAGTCGCCGGCCAGCTCGAGTTGAGCGCTGATGCCGGCTCTCGCTAGATCGGCCGCCATCGCTTCGCCAATCTCCTTCGGGCTGGGGTAGTAAAAGCGGGTAACCGGCATGTAATACAGCTTGAGAGGGATCTTGTCCCCGGCCGCATATACCACATTCCCTTCCGCATCCACCACATCCTCTGCAATGGTCACTTCATCGATTCCATCGGGAAAGCCGGCATCGGCCAGGTACTGCTTGGCCAGGTCCGGATCGTACTCCCAGCCCGGGATATCGTCATTGTGGCCCCAGAGCAACGGCGGCAAAAAGTTGGTTGCCACCTCACCGTACGGCCCGTAAAAGGCATCAACGAGCCCCTGCCGGTTGATGGCATGCACAACCGCCCGGCGGAAGTTGATGTCGTTGAACTCTTCGATCTTGTAGTTGAACGCCAGGTAACCGGTATTCACGGCCGGTTTGGGGTCTACGTACAGATCGGGATCGGCGTCGGCAGAGGCGACATCCTCGGCCGTCCCCTGCTCAAAAGCGTGGATATCACCAGCCCTGAGCGCCAGGAAGCGGGCCGAGTCATCCGGAATCACGCGCCAGATGATCTCATCGATCGTCGGCCGCCCACCCCAATAGTCGTCGTTCGCCACCACCGAGATGTGGTCTCCTTCCACCCACTCGACGTACTTGAACGGACCGGTACCTACACAGCCGGCCGCGGGCAGGCCATAGTCCTCGCCGTGCAGCTCGATGGCTGCCGGGCTGGAGATGGCGAACATGTCCATCGCAATATTGGCCAAAAAGGGCGCCAACGAAGCATTCAGGACAAACTTGACCGTATAGTCATCGACCTTCTCGATGCTGGTGATGGTGCTCGAGTCGTTAAAGCCGCCCCACATGTATTCATAGTACTCGAATACCTGGCTGTCAAAGTGGTAGGGGTGGTTAGTGAACCTCCAGCGCTCAAAGTTAAAGATGACCGCATCGGCGTCAAAGCCAGTCCCGTCGTGGAACTTGACCCCCTCGCGCAACTCGCAGGTCCATTCAGTGCCTTCAGCATTCGTCGTGCACCCGGTGGCCAGCGCAGGAACGGGGAAGGTAGAGCCCGGCGCATACTGGTAGAGGGGCTCCAGGCACTGCCCGGTCACACGGAAGCTCTCGCCGTCGGTCACGATCGCCGGATCGAGCTGCACCGAGTCGCCGCCACGACCAAAGATAAACGTACCACCGCCCACAGGCGCATCGCCTGGCTTGACCA
>DAOUVM010000163.1 GCA_030667645.1 Ardenticatenales bacterium
CGGCGCCCGCGGATTGTACGAAAAGATATCCAGATGCCGGCGTTGTGCGTAATCAATGTCCACGTTCTCCGGAACAATCGTGTTGAACAACAAGGAACACATGCTGCTGTCCTTCAAGTCGCGCAACGACTCTTCCATCCCCTTTAGCCTTCCATCGAATTTTGTGATCAATACCCCCAGGATGCGCAAATGCTCATGCCGGTACGCTCTACGCAGCTCCAACAGGTCATCGACCATTCGAACCAGTCCCTGCAAGCCCAGATATCGAAGATCAAGCGGAATGAGTACTTCATCGGCCGCCATCAACGCACAGACCGAAAGGCCCGTCCAGGTAGGACTCGTGTCAATCAGGATCCAATCATATCGATTCTGCACGGCTGCCAATGGTTCGGACAAGCGATACTCGTTGCGAGGTAGCAGGACAAGATGTTCATCGGTCTTGGCCAAAGCCCTATCGGCCGGTAAGACGTGGATATTGGGGCTCCAGGTGGAGGGGACCACTCTTCGCTCAAGCTCGGAAGCGTCATACTGATCACTCTCGATCAGGCCGGCCAGAGATCCCTCGTGCCCAAAATCACTCCGACCCGTCAAGATCAGAGTCGCATGCGCCTGGCGGTCAGCGTCTATCACCAGAATTCGCCACGGCCGAGAACGTTGACGGCCGGCGACCTCGAGTCCGGCGGCCAAGGTCAATACCGTGGTGGTCTTGCCAACGCCGCCTTTTGCGTTTGTTACTACGATTCTCCGTGTCATACGTGTGTAACCGATCCAAGCGTCCAACAGACAGGTCGACCCCGGAACATACAGGCCAGAGTGTCCTGGATAGCCAACTTCCAGGAGCAGCCTTCACTGAGATGTGCCAGAGGCAACCAACGTAACTCTGCAAGCATTGTACTTGTTTCCTTGTGTTTGTCCAAAAGAACTTGGCTGACAGAAAAGTGCACCCGGTTAGCGTTTGTTAGGGACTTGGCTTTTGCTTTCAATGGTGATTCACGGGTAGGGCGGTCACAAAACCGCAAGCAGTTTTTGAACCCGTACATGATATCCATGGATTATAAATATTTATTCTTTTCCTTTGTGTTTGTATTTATTCTATTATGCCTCTCGCACAGCTTGGTTGCCCTGTGCACATCTGTCGTTGCCCTTTTGTCTTTCCTGCATATCTCCCGTTTCCTCTTGCACATCTCTGGTTGGCTATCGCACATCGTCCTGGTCGGACAGGATGGGGAGTTCCAGTTGTCTCCAGGCTTCCAGATCCAACTTTGCTCGTTCAATCCATATGTCGTGGGCGTCGTGCAACATTGAGGGTAATAGATCAACTTGAGCGGGAGTCAATATCTGGGGCGAATTGAGTGCGCGAATTCGGTAGGTTCGTTGCCGGCCGCTGCCATCCTCCTTGATGGTCGCGATCCTATGCTCCTGCATGATATCAAAGGCGCCTGGTTGCCAATATCGCTGTCCATCACGCCGCCGGTTGCACCCGGTGATCGCCTGACGATGGCACCCCAGCCGGCTAGCGATCTCGTCTATGGTGATTCGTCGCTCTCGCGTGTATCGGTCGCGCGGGGCGTAGTACAGACACTTGAGCAGTCGCCAGATTCCGTATCCCACCGACCTTAGCAGGGGCTGCAGAAAGAGATCATAGTACGATGGGCTGACCAGGTATCCGAGCGGTTCCAGTTTTTCCCAACCCGGCTGGGCAAATGTCTCCAAATCGCTTGCGGTTTCGCCGGCAAGCGTGGGTTCCGAGATTTCGTACCACCGATCAAGATCGAACCCGGCGTCGACCAGCCAGCGGGCATGCTCATCCTGAATGGCCGCCGGTAGAACCTCGGCCTGAGCCGGGGAGAGGATGGGCAATGTGCGGAGAACCCGGCCGCTGTAAGAAGTGTGCCGTCCCTGACCGTGCACCTGAAAACTGCCAACGCCGTGGTTCTGCAATTCCGCCAGCGCACCGCCAATCTGGCCTCCCTTTGGGCCCTTGAGTACCTTCCGGTCCACTCCGACATGCGCGGCGGCCCGGCTGAGATCGATGATGCGGCCGCGGGTATAGTTGCCATGGCGGGTCCAGTTCACCAACTGCTGATAACGCCAAAAGGAATAGGCGGCATAGCCAAGAACTGGCTGCCAATAGAGTTCATAGTAGTGGGGGACCTTGAGCCAGCCGCGATCAAACAGATCAAAGTCGACAAACTGGTAGGCTACCTCGTTGGGTTGGAGAGGGGCATCCTGTGCCGGCCGGTGGGGTGCGCTTGCCGCGCCGGCGGCGGTGACGAATTGAAGGCCGGCCGGGCGGTTACCATGGTGGGTCAGTACGCTGTCAAATGTATCCTTGACGAGCGAATACAATTGGCTGCTTAGCCATTGCTGCGCTTGGGGAGTGCTGACCGCAACTCTCCAGATGTCATCCTCGACGTCTCCAAGCCGAGTATCTCGCAGCCAGGCATCAAAGGTCGTCGGTGGCATCTGGACCCCAAGTTCGTCCAGCACCTGTCGCCATATCTGCTCGGGGGAGCTCAAACTAGCCAACCTTGTGCAAAAGAGTCGCTGTACCTACAGGGCTCAGTGTTAAACAATGCCGTTATTCCAAGCTCCATCATACTGCAAAAGGCTATATTTGACAAGTAGGGGTGTCGATGGAGACTTGACCGGTGTATGAAGCGGCAGTTATGGGGGATTTTGCGCCGAAAGCAGTGCGGAAAAGCGTGGTTTGTGCTATAATTGACGCGAGGAGGGAAAATAGAATGGCTGATCGATCAACTGGCGGCGACGCACTTCCAAATGTGAAAATCAACTGGTGGAATGACTTTGGGATGACCGAGCCTCCCTTTAGTCTTTCGCCTGATGTGCGCTTTATGTACTTGTCGAGTGAGGCGAAGCAAATCCTTGCCAAGGTGAGTTTCATGGTCGAAGCTCGGCAAGGTCTCTCGGTCATCTACGGTCCAATCGGTACCGGCAAATCCAGCCTGGCGAACTGGCTGGAACATCGCTATCGAGAGGGCGGCTTTTTGGTGGCCAAGGTCGAGGTTGGTAAGGGCATCACCAGGAGTGTACTCCCCCTACTGAGGATGATTGCCGAGGAGTTTGAGCTTGAGCATCGGCGATCGATCAACGAGCAGATGAGCACCATCAAGGCGATGCTGCTGGACAACTATGCGCTGGACCAGCGGAATGCAGTCTTGATCATCGACGAGGCGCAAGAGTTCTCGCCGCCTCATTTTGCCACCTTGCGGGAGGTTCTGAATTTCGAACGGCCGGAGGGCAAGCTGCTCCAGATTGTCATGCTGGGGATGCCTTCTTTGCAGAGTAAGTTGAGCCGGGCGGCCGCGCTCTACTCGCGGGCCGCTATCGTGCTTTCTCTGGATGCCCTCGGCCCCGATGATACCCGTGGCATGATACGATATCGTATCCTGACGGCCGGGCGGCGCGAGACGTTGTTTACCGACGACGCTGCTACACGCATCTACCTCCTGACCAGCGGGGTGCCACGCAGTATTGTGATCATCTGCCTCAATCTGTGTCTGGACGCCCACCAACAGGGATTTGGTCTGATTGATGGAGCACGGGTGGATGATTGGGCCAAGCGCGAGGGCGAACGATTCCGTGAACAGATTTTCTCCATGTCGAGGTAATGTGGATGGTTGATGCTCGCTATAGAGGTACCCGGCGCGAGCTGTATGAAGTGGGGGAAGAGCGCCGAGGCCGGCCACGACGGAACAGAATCAAGATATTCCTAAAGATGGATGGCGCCATCCATCGTCGGTTGCCCTTGTTGCGCGATAGATGTCCCCTTCTCAAGGCATCCCAGTCGGAACTAGTCGGTTTGGGCGTAGACTTGGTGGGCATGAGATTGGCCGAGATGGCGGTTGCGCTTGGACGAGATGAAGGTGTCTTGCCCGCCGGCGTCGTTGACCTGGAAGCATTGTACCTGTTTTGGAACCTGGAGATTGACTCCCAGCTCGATGCCCGCGGCACAACGGTCTACCTCTCGCCCGAGCAGGCGGTGCGGTTGAGCGAGATACGGGCCCGGCTGCGACTTCAGATTCATGTCAGTCAGAGTGATCTACTTAACTTGGGATTGGCGCTGCTGACTGATCTGGTGGCCAGTGTTCCGGATGGGGCAGAGGGGGCGTCAATTCGCAACATTTTGGAGCTGTCTGTTACCCTTAAGCCCTTCGCGTAGGGCTATTTGCGACATTTCTATGTCGTGATTACCGGCAAGGATACTGGCGAGGATAGCATGGGATTGGTTTCGATTCGCGGCGGTGGCGGGTCATTCATCTCCACCGTTGACGTGCGATGACTGTCGAGTCATTGGCGGCGGACGAATTGCAGGGCGGCGGCGCGGCCGGGATGATGCCATTTGTGTACGGCCACGTGGACCCGGCGCTGTTTCCGATCAAGCAGTTGCGGCAGGCTTTGAGAGAGGTGCTGGCGGTGCAGGGGGCACCGGCGCTGAACTACGGCGCGAGCCTGGGCTGCGGGGAGTTGCGGGACTATCTGAGGGAAAAACTGAGCCGGGATGAGGGCCTGGGAGTGGAACGGGATGAACTGATGCTCACCTCGGGAGCGTCGGCCGGGCTTGACACCGCGGTGCGGTTGTTTACCGTGCCAGGGGATACCGTGCTGGTGGAAGCACCGAGCTACCACGAGGCGCTCGCAAACATCCGCGATCATCCTGTCAAGTTGGCGGCCGTGCCCTTGGACAAGGATGGTCTGGTTGTGGATTCCCTGGCAGAGCGATTGGAATCGTTGACGCTGGCCGGCGAACGACCGGCGCTCTTGTATACGATCCCCTCCTTCCAGAATCCATCCGGCGTCACCTTGAGCGCGGAGCGACGGCCGCGGGTGTTGGAACTGGCGCGTCGCTACCGACTGTTGGTGATTGAGGACGATGTGTATCGTGACCTCTGTTTCCACGACCCGCTTCCCCCGTCGCTCTATGCGCTGGATACCGAAGGGGTGGTCATTCGACTGGGCAGCTTTTCCAAGATCTTGGCGCCCGGCTTGAGATTGGGCTGGGTTCTGGGTCCGGCGGAGCATATTGATCGGATGGCAAACTGCGGCTTGACTCTCTCTGGCGGCGGAGCCAACCCATTGGTGGCATACATGGTAGCTGCCTACTGCCGCCGGGGGTGGCTGGAACCGCACATTGACGGGCTCCGGAAAAGCTACCGGGAACGACGGGATGTCTTTCTGGCAGCTCTCAAGGCCCACATGCCGCCGGGTGTGACCTGGACCGAACCGGGGGGAGGCTTTTTTGTCTGGTTGACGTTGCCCGCGTCGCCTGCAGCCAGTGTGGTGCTGGCGCAGGCGGAACGGCGCGGGGTAACCTTTCTCACCGGTGAGCCCTTTTACGCCGAGGGGGGAGGGGAGCGCCATGTCCGTCTGGCGTTCAGTTACCTGGAGCCACAAGTCCTGGCGCGCGGGGTGGAGATTCTGGGCGACATCATGAGTCGAGGGTAGGGGGTGATGATGACCAGCATCGCCGAAAAGCAGGAGAGGTTGCCGGCCGGCCGGCCGCTTCTTTCGTGGCGTCTCGGCGCACACCAGGCCGCGGTGGACACGGCTCTGAACGAAATCAGGGATGACCGGATCATTGAGCGCATCTGGTCCCATGATCATACTGTCTGGAAGGCCGAGCCGGCCGAGATCACCAACCGGCTGGGCTGGCTCCACACGGTCGAAGCGATGAGCAGCCATCTGGCCCGGCTAGAGTCGCTGGGCGCCGCGGTACGCGCCGAGGGATACACTCACGGGCTGATCTTGGGAATGGGAGGTTCGAGCCTCGCCCCGGAGGTCCTGCGCAGGACCTTTGGCGTCAAGGCGGGCGACAACGCCGGCCGCCCCTACCTCGACCTGGAGGTACTGGATAGCACCGACCCCGGTGCTGTGCTGGCGGTCACGCAAGAGGACCGGCTGGATCCGGCGAGAGCCCTGTTCATTGTTGCCAGCAAGTCGGGCGGCACGGTGGAGAGCCTCTCCCTTTTCAAGTTTTTCTACAACTGGATGGCAGATGCGCTGGGGCCTGATCGGGCAGGCGAGCACTTTGTTGCGATCACCGACCCCG
>DAOUVM010000115.1 GCA_030667645.1 Ardenticatenales bacterium
CGGCGGCCAACAGGCGGGCCGATGTCCATAGGCTGGCGCCATCGCTCCAGGCTGCCCCGGCCCCATCGGCCGTCAGCCGGACGCGCGCCCGCTGCGGAAAGCGCGGAAACCCCAATTCTTCGTTGCGGGCTGCCGGCGACACTTGACCGTTGCGGATGAGAGCAAGCGCACTGCCAATCCAGATGGGCGGGTTGTGCCAGTCGACAGTGCCCAAGGAGGTATCCTTGCCATTGGCGAGATTCTGCATGTGGGCTCTCCAATGGCCCTCGGTGGCAAAGGAGAGGTATGCGAGCTGCTGCCCGTCTAGGCTATAGGCAGGTTGGACCGCATTCTCGCTGATCCTGATTGCGGGTCCCCCCAGGACGCCTACCGCCCACAGTTCGCTGAGAACCTGCGCCCCCACTGTCGCGCCCCATCGGTTGATGAGGACCGTGTCGCCGTCAGGTGACCAGCCCGCAACGCGGGAGGCGCCGCCGGCCGTCAGTGGCCAGGCGCTCGCGGAGCCCTGCGCTACGGCTGACTGGGCGCCGAGTTGGGGCAGGAGCACGCAGAGTGCCAGTGTCGCCAAACTGGCGGCGAGCACCATCCACCACCTGCGTCGCGCAAAGAAACCGTCCCGAAAAAGGCTCATGTTGACCCGCCTGTTGTACACCAGTTGTCACCATCTGTCGAACAATCGCCCATGAGAGTGTTGAAGAGCAAGCGTGGCGCCGTCCCCTCTATGGTCCCGCTGCTGCAAGAGAAAAGTTGGCCCGCCCGGCCGTCCGGCGGACTCCCGGAGCCGGCCGGGGGGGGGGCGGGGGTTCTCTGTGGGCGATGATCGAATCCATGTCACCGTCCGGGCGCCGCGGCTAGGGGCACGTGCCGGTTGCAGGCGGAGAAGATCTGTTATGTAGGGATATTCCGCTCGACAAGTGAGGCCAGCATACCGGGCGATTCCGGCCGGCCAAGTGACAGGCTCTGACGAGTATGGGTCACGAGTGTTTCCAGGACTGCGTCGAACTCGGCTGTATCTCCGAAGGTTCCGTTGGCACCTCCACGCTGACGGTTGTACCCTGGCCCTTTTCTGAAGTGATCGCGAGGGTGCCCCCTAGCAATCGAGCCCGTTCAAACATGCCGAGGATGCCCAGTTTGCCGGTGGACACCAGGCTATCCATCCTCTCTGGTACCTCAAAGCCACGACCGTTGTCGTTGATCCTCATTTGTACCTTGCCGGCGAGAAACTCTACCTCCACGTCAACTCTCGTAGCCAGGGAGTGTCGCCGGATGTTATTCAGCGCCTCCTGGCAGATTCGGAACAATCCCAGCTCCTGCTCCGGTGCAGGACGACGCACCTCGCCCACTGCCCTAACCTCCGCTGCAATCCCGTCTTTTTCCTTCAGATCGTTGATCGGCCCTACCAGGGCGGCCATTAGCCCCAGGAAATCGAGCGAGGATGGACGCAAATCCTTGATGAACCGGCGCAGTTCCTTTAACGTCTCGCTCACCAAATCCTGCAGATCGACCAGTAATCGCAGAGTGGAATCGGGCATCTGCTCCACAGCAGCCAGCGCCTCGATACGCCGTGATATCACGATCAGCATCTGAATCGTCTCGTCGTGCAGATCGCGGGCGATCCGCATTCGCTCGTCCTCTTGGGCTCTGGTGATCTGCCGAGCGTAGAACCGCATGTTCTCATAGAGACGCGCATTGTCGATGGCGATGCCGGCCTGCCGTCCAATACTGGCCAGCATGGCGATATCTCGGTCGGAGAAAGCCCTTGCCCGCCCAATCGTGACAACCGCCAGAGTGCCGAAAGACCGATCGCCGCTGACAAGGGGGGCTGTGGCCAGGCTGGTGACGCCAGCCTGGACAAAGGCAGGTACGGCTCTGGGGTGTGCGGCGTAATCCTCGATCTCAGCGGGGCGGCCGGCGGCCATAACCTCCCAGGCCAGACCAGTTTCCTCAGATGCCGTTATCCGTGCCAGAGACTGGGGCAGATTGTGCAAGTAAGGATAGCCGACGAGATTGCTCTCCTCATCAAACAGCGCAATGATTGCGCCGTCGGCGCCAATCAACTCTTCAGCGATCTCAAGTGCCCGGGGTAGAATTCGATCCAACTCGAGATCCGACGCCAATCTTTCGGCTATCTTGTTCAAGCGCTGCTCAATACGCAATTGATGCTCCACATCTTGGTGCAAGCGAGCGTTCTCGATGGCGACGCCCACCTGCCCGCAGATGGCTGTGAGCAGGTGCACATCCTGCGGCGTAAACTGGTGACGTCGAGAATCGGCCAGGGTCAAGACCCCAAGCACGCCGTCGCTGGAACTCAAGGGCACAGCCACAAAGGATCGCATGCCCTCGGCTCCCTCCAAACACGCGGCCAGCCCCGGGTCGTCAAAAAAATCTCCCAGCACTACCGGTTCCCCTGATTGCCCAACCTGGCCGGTAAGACTCTCGCCTAACGCAATCGGGTCTGCCTCGCGAGCCCGGGCGGGAGACATTCCCCGATAGGCAGCCACGACCAGTTGATCAGTTTCCTTGGTCAAGAGATACACGGCAGCTACCTTGACCCTCATGACCTCCAGCACTTTGTCCAGCGCGCCGTCCAAGATGTGCTCCAGTTCCAGGGAACTGGTAACGATAGAGGTAACGGCGCCGATCGACCTCAATCGAGAAGCAACTTCCTGGCGCAGTCGCTTTTCTCTCTCCTGGCTCTCGATCACCCAGACCACAAGATAGCCCACTAGCCCGACCCCGAGGACCTCTGCCATGGCATCTCCCGGATAGGGAGAGAGAATAAAGACTCGTGGCAGCATGATGAGAACGGCCAGAGCCAGGGCGATCAGACCGCCTGCCTGACCAAAAGCCAAGGCCGCACCGGCGGCTGGCAGAAGGAAAATGATTCGGTCTACGGCGCGCCGGCTCAGGGTGTGCGATGTCCAGGGCAAGGGTATCACCTGAGGTGTGAGATAGTGAACCAACCCCAGGACCCCCAGCAGGATCGCCAGGATCCAGAAATTTCTGTTGGCCAGAACGGCCTTTAATCGGTTCATCAGGGCGTACTTGCCTCAGTACTTGATCAGAAACAACTTGCGGTTTTGTGACCGCTCTACCTGTGAATCACCATTGAAAACGGAGAGAAATCCCTAATCAAGTGCTTATTGCTCGTCCTTGTCATCCCGCACCGTGTCGTCCAGGGTCAGCCAACCCTCCCGCAAGGCGTGCAGGATAGCCTCGGTGCGCGAGCCGACCTGCAATTTGCCAAAGACGTTCCCAAGGTGAACCTGGACCGTCCGCACGCTGACAGCAAGTTCCCGGGCAATCTCCCGGTTCATCATGCCCTTTGCAGCCAGCTTCAGGACTTGGCTCTCACGCTCGCTCAACTGGCCAAAGTCGGTCTCTGTCGAGCGCTCGGTTGGGGGTTGAGCCAGGAGCGCCAGGACTTTTCGGGCAACGATCGGATGAAGCACCGATTCCCCGGCATGCACGGCCCGGACAGCCTTGATCAGCTCATCGACCGGCACGTCCTTCAAGAGATAACCCGCAGCCCCAGCCTTTAGAAGCGCAAAGACGTACTGGTCATCATCGTAGGCGGTGAGCACCAGGACAGCAGTCGAGGGGCACTCTGTTTTTATCTGCTTGGTAGCTTCAATGCCATTGAGCCGGGGCATGGCAATGTCCATGATGACTATATCGGGACGCTTGCTAATGGCGAGCTGCACCGCCTCTTCCCCATCGCCAGCTTCTGCCACTATTTTCAGATCCTCTTCCCGTTCCAATAGCTCCCGCGTTCCCTGTCGCAACATTACGTGGTCGTCGGCCAGCAAGATGCTGATTGTGCGCATAGCGTCCTCCAAGGAATGACTATCCTCTGATTATACTGCATCTGAGATCGCTCGCGAAACGAAACACGAACCATTGTTCTGGACAGCCCATCAGCGGGCATCTCCGACTCCAAAACCCTGAGATTCCTGGGGGCGAGAAACGCAACGGGTTCAGGCGCTGCCCCGCTGGATTCTCCTGATGCCGCCTAGAACGGGACGAGCAGCGCTGTGCAAAATCTTTCGCGACGACTAGGTCTTTGTGCCTAGATCACCGGGAACCGGCTAGCTCTTTTGGGAACCACGCCTACGCAACAGTGCTTGTGATGATCCTGGGACAGTAGGCTCAATTGGCAGGGGCAAGATTGGTGGTTTGGCTCAAGACGACGGCTCGTCAAGATGCTATAGTGATGGCACAGATCAAGCTCTGGAGATTAAAGAGGCAAAGCCCGGCCTACCTGCTCTGATTGGAGGCAACCCAACCCTCGAATTCGCATGAAAGTACAGACCAAGTTCAGTCTCGGTATCATCCTAATCTTCGCGGTGCTCGCGGTCGGTATCGCCGTCATGAGCGTCAACTATGTCAATACCAATACTATCCGGGAAGCTGAGGACCGGGTGAGAATATACGCCCGGGCTGCCTGGGAGATTCATAACGCCGAAATCGATCGCATGCTTTCGGCCTCGGAGATATTGGTTCAGGATCCGATCATCAAGGACCTGCTGCAGCATCCCGAGGACGATCAACTGGTGACCATGGCGATCAAGCATCTGGAGACCTTTCGTCTAGACCAGGGGATGGATGTCCTCAATCTACTGGCCCCTGATGGAACGGTCATCCTAAGGACGAGGCATCCTTACAGTGCGGGAGATAGCCTGGTCGCAGACCCGATGATCAGGCAAGCCATGTCCACCCGGCACAGCATCTCTGGCAACGTCTTGCTGGTGCTGGAGCGCCTGGATGTTGAGGGGATTGGCATGGTGGAACGGTGCATGGCAGTTGGCGGCGAACCGAGAGGGATGTTTTCGGGTGCGGTTGTTCCGATTCTCAATGGCGGCGGGTTGATAGGAATGATCCAGGCCGGCAGCCTGTTGAACGGGGCGGCCGAGGAGGTGGATCGAATCAGAGATGCTGTCTTTAGGAACGAGTACTATGGTCAAAAGCCGCTGGGAACAGCCACCATTTTCATGGAGGACCTGAGGATTTCCACCAATGTGATGGACAGCCTGGGCCGGCGGGCAGTAGGGACCCGCGTTTCAAAGTCAGTCGCCGATCATGTATTGGGGCGAGGGCTTTCCTGGACAGGGAGGGCCTATGTAGTTGATAGCTGGTATCTCTCACAATACGACCCCATCACCGACCCCGGCGGCGATGTCATCGGCATGCTCTACGTCGGTGAACTGGAGCAAAAGTACCTGGATATCCGCACCCGCGCAGTGTTGTCGTATCTTTCCATCATCCTCCTCGGCATGGTGCTGGCGTTTCTCGTATTCTTTATTGTGGTCAAGAGTATTCTGGGACCCATTCAGGATCTGTCTAGAGCCACTGAGAGTCTCTCCGACGGTGATCTGACACATCGAGTGGAGATCAGTGGAAAAGACGAGATAGGCACTCTTGCTGCTTCGTTCAACCACATGGCAGAGCAACTGCAGAGACAGCGTCAGGAAATCGAGCGCCGCCAGATTGAGCTGGAAGACGTCAGCAGTGAACTTCGAGTGATCAACCGGAATTATATGGAGATGTTGGGATTTGTCGCCCACGAGCTCAAGAACCCGTTGAGTTCCGCGATGATGGGTCTGTATACGGTGAAGGATGGTTACCTGGGTAAGCTCAACCCTGCCCAGACGAAAAGCCTGGGCTCGGTGGGCCAGAGCCTGGACTATTTTCACGACATGATCAAGAACTACCTCGACCTATCCCGTCTGGAGAAAGGAGAAATGGATGTGGACAAGAAGCGGGTTCCTCTCCAGGCTGACGTGATTACGCCACTATTGGAAGTTCTGGAAAGAGAATTGCAAGAACATCGCATGGTGGTGGAGAACCGCGTCTCGGCCGAGTTGATGTTACACGTGGATAGTGGTCTCTTGAAAATCGTCTACGACAACCTGCTCTCCAACGCGATCAAGTATGGCCGGCAAAATGGCACGATACGGCTGGATGTCCAGGAGACCGAGGACCATGTGATGCTGAGTGTCCGGAATGAGGGCCGGGGCATCTCTCCGGAAAAGCTACCTATGCTCTTTAAAAAGTTCCATCGCCTGGATACCCCCGAGTACGCGGGCGAAAAGGGTTCCGGCCTGGGACTGTACATCTGCAAGGAGATCATTGAAAAGATGGGAGGCGAGATCTGGGCCGACTCTAAAGAGGGCGAGTGGGTCAAGTTTAGCTTTAGGTTGCCAAGGAAAAGCAAGGAGGAAACGCGATGACTGAGAAAAAGAACGTGCTAATTGTTGATGATGACGTTCAGTTGGTGGATACGGTGACAACTCTGCTAGAGAGTGTTGGGTACCGGGTGGCCTCTGCCTACCAGGCTGAGGAAGGCATGGAACTGGCCAAGAAGATCAAACCAGACTTGATCTTGCTGGATGTCATGTTCGCTGCGCCACCGGGGCCAGACGGCATTGAGATATCGAGACGGCTTCACCAGGACAGCGAACTCTCCGACATTCCAGTCATTATCCTCACCGGGATAAGAAAGGTGCTTGATTACCCGTTTAGAATCAGCCCCGACGAGACGTGGATGCCGGTAAAGGCCTTTCTTGAAAAGCCTATCAAGCCGGACAAGCTGCTGGCTGAGATTGCCAAAACCCTGGGGTCGTGAGACTGGCCATCGGTGATCCGGACTCATCCGAGGAGGTGTAAATGACAAAAGAGATTGAGCGCGCCCCTGAGAAAGATCCACTCGCCATTCCCGAAATGCGAGCCATCATTGATCGCGTCATTGAGGAGAGTGAACATTTGCCCGGCGCTTTGATGGTGGTGCTGAACCAACTGCAGAGCCGGGTCGGCTATGTATCCTTTCCCATGCAGGATTATGTGGCCCAGAGGCTCCGGGTCCCATTGAGCCAGGTTTATGGCGTAGTTTCTTTTTACTCTTTCTTCACCACCGAGCCCAGGGGCAAGCATGCCGTCAAACTGTGCTTGGGAACCGCGTGCTATGTGGGAGGCGCGTCAAAACTAATCGAGGTCGCCAAGGATGTACTGGGGATCCAAGTCGGGGAGACCACGGCCGACTGGCAGGTCTCGCTGGAATGCTGCCGCTGTGTGGGGGCTTGCAGCCAGGCGCCAACTGTAATGATAGACGACGAGGTGTATGGTCGCGTAACTATCGAGCAGTTGCCGGAGATCATCAGCGAATATCAATAGGGTGGAAGGGTTTGAAGGAAATCGCGTTGCACATCCTTGACATCGCCGAAAACAGCATTGCCGCCGGCGCCGAGAGGGTACAAATCACGGTTGAGGAGAGGGCCCCAGACAACCGAGTCCGCATAGTCGTGCAGGACGACGGCGAAGGAATGGATGAGGAAACGCTGGCCCACATCACCGATCCGTTTGTAACCAGCCGATCCACTCGGGCAGCAGGATTGGGCATCCCGTTTCTCAAAGCCGCGGCTGA
>DAOUVM010000131.1 GCA_030667645.1 Ardenticatenales bacterium
AGCCAAGGCCATCCTGGTCGAGGTGCCGGCCACCATGCTGGAGACCGCAGACCCGGCCGCACTCGGTTGGATGATCCAGGATGACTGACACTCGTTCGTTCAGTGACCCTTGTGATCAGAATTGTCGCGACTGTGCGGCCGATGTCTCCTCCTATGTGAAGGAAGCCATGATTGCCAATCCGCCGATCCCAACGTTGGCGTGCGCCCCGCCGCCCGGGTCGGGGCCGTTGCCTGGAGCATGACCGCGGTGGCTGTCCACGCTGGATTTCGCAAACAGAGAGACAGCCGCGCTCCTGGCCGGCGTGCAAGAGCTGATCAACTTGCCCCAGGGAGGCATGCACGGTCTTGATCGCACCGCTTCTGAGAGGAGTTTCAGTGCACTGGTTTGGAATATAGGGCGAGGTAGGCAACATGTTTCGCACGTCGAAAATCAATCGGTACGCTCCAGGTGTTCTCGTCCTTGTCATCTACCTCCTCTCGCTCAGCTCCTGTGGCAATGATGCCGTGTATGGAGACGAAGCAGTCTTGACAGGCGGTGTTCACGTGGACTGCAGCAAGGACTGCAGGGACCATGGCTCCTGTGGCGCATCCGAGGAGACCGGAGAGACGATCATCTTGCTGGGCGAGTCTCCGGCCTTCCCCGGCGTGAGCACGGTTAGTTTTCAAGGTCTCACCGATGGCTCGGCCGTTGAGGTGGTGGACACAAAGGTCGTCGCCGGGATCGAGCAACGCAGCGGAAAGGATGTTCAGATCCGGTTCTACAATGTGATAGGTGGCTCAGATGATACCGGGGGGTGGGTGCCCGGCTTTTGCATCGCGAATCAGGCGCCGTGAGGCGTCGAGGTGTGGAGCAGTGATTCATGAGTAATCAGCAAGTATACCGGGCCCTGGCCGAGCCGGTTGGACTGCCCGGGCCGGCCGCGCTTTGCACAGTTGTACGGACCGGGGGCTCAGTGCCGCGTCGTGCCGGTGCCAAGATGTTGGTCTGCCCGGACGGCATGACAGTAGGCACTGTTGGTGGAGGGGAGCTAGAAGCGCGTGTCATCGCCCATGCGCACGAGGTGGCGCAAAAGCGCGAGTCTGCTCTGATTACGGTCCCGTTGGTGGATCCGGACAAGGGGGACGCCGGGGTCTGTGGCGGAGAAATGGATGTTTTCATCGAGCCGGTTCTCGCCGAGCCGACCATCCTGGTGGTCGGCTGCGGTCACGTAGGCAGGGAGGTCGCCGCGCTGGCCAAATGGGCCGGTTTCCGCGTGGCGGTCACCGATGACCGCGTGGAATTCTGCAGCTCGGAACGCGTGCCGGAGGCAGATATCTATCTGCCAGGGGCCATTCCAGAGGCGCTAACCGGTTTTGAGATCACTGACCAGACCTACATTGCTGCTGTTACGCGGGGGGTAAAAGCCGACGCCCAGGCGCTGCCCCACCTGCTTCGCTCGCCGGCCGCCTACGTGGGAGTCATCGGAAGCCGTCGCCGTTGGTCAGTGGCTGTGCAAGAACTGCAAGACTTGGGCGTGCCGGACGAGATCATTGGTCGGGCACACGCCCCGATCGGGCTAGAGATTGGGGCAGAAACCCCACGCGAGATCGCGGTGAGCATTCTGGCCGAGATTGTCGCGGAGCGCCAAGGAAGGGACGGCCGCTCAATGCGGTGGCACACTCCATCCCTGGAGATCTAGAGGGCGCAACGCCTATCGCGGCAGGAGCCCCTGACAGAGCGAATAGTATGTGGAAGATCTATCACACGCCGGCAACCCTCGAGCAGGCGCTGACGCTGCTGGCCAGCTATGGAGAGGGTGCGCGAATCATCGCCGGGGGAACCGATCTCGTTGTCGAGTTGGATCGGGGAGTTCGCCGGATCGATGCTCTCATTGATGTGACGCGCATCCCCGACCTGGACAGAATCGCTTTGGACGATGATGGCTCGCTGCATATCGGGGCAACGGTTACCCATAATCAGTTGGTTGGCTCGGAACTTGTGGTCAAGAGGGCGTTTCCTCTGGCCCAAGCCGCCGCGAGCGTTGGGGCCCCTCAAATACGCAACCGAGGGACACTGGCCGGCAATCTGGTCACGGCATCGCCGGCGAACGATACCATCTCCCCTCTGTGGGCCCTTGGTGCAAAGGTAAAACTCGTTTCCCAGCGAGGAGAGCGAGTGTCGGCCTTTCCCGACTTTTTTCAAGGGGTACGGCGCACGGCTCTCGCCTCGGACGAAATGGTGTCTGAGGTGATCATACCTCCAATGTCACCCGGCGCGCGGGGCACCTTTGTCAAGTTCGGATTGCGCCGGGCACAGGCAATTTCAGTGGTCAATGTGGCGATCGTATTAGGTTGGGATGACGGCGTCGTGATTGATGCGCGAATCACCGGGGGAAGCATCGCTCCTACGATCATACGGGCGCCAAGGGCAGAGGCCTACCTGGCAGGCAAGGCGCTGACCGAGGAGGTGGTTGCCCACGCCGCCTCTCTCGCCGGAGAGGCAGCCCGGCCGATTGATGACATCCGTTCTCCGGCCGACTATCGGGCCCACATCGTGCGTGTGCTTACCCGGCGTGCGTTATTGACCCTGCGCGATGGGACCGAGAGCGCCGACTGGCCCGAGGCGCCGCCAATGCTCTGGGGCCGGACTGACGGCCATTTCCCGGTCTGGAGAACGACAGGTTCCGCAGAGCATTCCCTGATAGTAGGTCAACCGATCGAGACGACGGTCAACGGGAGGAGGCACACCGTCCGGGGCGCCAATCACAAAACTTTGCTTCACCTGCTCCGGGACCACATCGGGCTGATGGGAACCAAGGAGGGATGCGGCGAGGGCGAATGTGGTGCTTGTACCGTGTTGCTGGATGGGATCGCCGTCATGTCATGTCTGGTGCCCGCCCCGCGCGCGCACCAGGCGGAAATCGTGACTGTGGAGGGCCTGGCCGTAGGTGACAGCCTCCATCCACTTCAACAGGCATTCATCGACCAGGGAGCTGTGCAGTGCGGCTACTGCTCGCCTGGCTTTATCATGGCAGGCGCGAGCCTGTTGGATGAACATCCACACCCCTCGCACGAGCAGATCAAACAGTCCATCACCGGCAATCTCTGCCGCTGTACGGGCTATGTCAAGATCGTCGATGCCTTTGAGCAGGCCGGAGAAGTGAAAAATGTCTGACTATTCATTGTGGAAGCGAGAGGATGAAATCGAGCAGGAGAGGAAAGGGCTGACCGGCCGAGGAATCTTTGGCTGTGTCACCTTCCTGGTCAGTGGAGGGCTTGCCTATCTCGCCTACTCGTGGCTGAGTCAAGAGTACAATCTGCGACGTCTACTCTACATTCCCAGGGACTGGCCCGATTGGCTCGTCGATGCGCTGGGAATCCTGGTGTTGTTGATTGCACTGCAAGCTGTCCTTACCATCATTTCCAGCGTGTTCTGGAAACTGCGCGGCAAGGACAAAAAGGTGGCGGGCAAGCTGGATGATATGCTGAAAGAGTGGGATGACAAGGAATTCTGAATGCCATTGGCTGTCAGCACACAGTCGTAGAGACCAGCGTATCTGCGTCAGTGGGCAGACGAGGGATGGAGGGGAGAGCAAGAATGGATAGAACTGTCCCGCGAACCGGCAGCGATGAGATAGATCTCTATAGGCGCACATACTACTCTTTGCTGCGCAGCACCAGCGAGATCAAGTTGGAGGCTCTGGTTGAGGCCCACACCAGCATCGATTCGAGTCTGCACGCGGGAGTCCGCAGTCTCCAACCTGACTTGGAAGCCCTGACCTATACCTGCTTGCGCCTACCGGACTGCATCTCTCAGGTTCGACTGGTGGTGTTGGGACAATCGCAGGATGTCTTTTCCTGGCACGGATACCCTGCCGTGGAGCACTGGGAACGGGTCACTGCCGTCGGCCGCCGTCGGTGCATGTACTATGATGGACAGGAGACACTGGCTACCTATATCGCCAGTAGTTCTGACATTGATGACCTCATCCCCGTTCTGACCACGTTCCAGATAGAGTGGAACAAGCTTCACCACCTCCTGCAGGGAAGCCAGTTGCAGTTCAGGCTGGCGCAATTGGCGAACGAATGGATCGACGACAAAGAGCTGTCGCACCTGGCAGAGGGGCTGGGGGTCACGCTCGATGGTGTAACTGGCTTGCGGCAGCTATGGGGACGCTCGCTGGCGGAACGCCTGTTGGGGATGGCCGCCGCGCGTAAACGTTTCTCCTTGCGCTTGTTGGATAGCTCCCTCGCGGCCTACCGGAAAGCCATTCGCCGTTGGTGGATGAATATCGAGCAACATGTGGAAGAGATCGATTTCCACAGGCGGCCCGTCTATTTCATTTCCAGCAACAATCACAGCATGGCGAATCTACTAACCGGCCTGGCACTGCGTAGCAGAGCCGAGTTGGTGGACCACATGAGTCAACAGGGACTGTCCCAATTGCTGGCGGACTACCGGCGCATGCAGGATGGGTCAACTCTGGGCGAGCAGGAGAATTTGCTCTACTATGTTCAAAAGAAACTCCTCTCGACCCAAAGGGGAGAGCACATCCTGGCTGACCGGAAGGCGGCCGAGCAATCGGTCGGTATCCGGCGAGTACCCAGCTCGCACAGTTTTGATGTCGAGGCGCAGATCGTAGAGTTGAACCGCCTGCGGCCGGACTGGCTCGATCCCCGGCTGCAGCTCCAGGGACTCGAGTCCCTGCGCGACTCTAACGCGCTGATCATCAACATCGACTACCCACTGGGGATGGCTGCGTATCAGATTCTGACCGAGATTGCCCGCAACATCCACTTTTTTAGGGGGATATACGTACTGGGCAAAGCGGCAACCCTCAATGGCAGGGTTGGTGACGTGATGATCCCCAGCGTCGTCTACGATGAACATTCGCGGAATACCTACCTCTTTTCCAATTGCTTTAGCGCCGCTGACGTAGGCAAGTACCTGACCCACGGCATGGTACTGGACAACCAAAAGGCGATCACCGTGCGCGGCACCATGTTGCAGAACCCTCGGTTCATGGCCGTTATTTATCGGGAAGGGTATACCGACATTGAGATGGAGGCTGGGCCCTATCTCTCAGCCGTGTTCGAGTCTCTCCGCCCGCGGCGCCACCCTTATGACGAAATAGTCAACCTGTATGGTGTGCCGTTTGATATTGGCTTCCTGCACTATGCATCAGACAAGCCCGTGGAAAAAGGGCGGAACCTGGGCACTCACAGCCTTTCGTATTTCGGCATGGATTCCACCTATGCCACATCGGTGGCCGTCTTGAGGCGGATCCTTGAACGTGAGATCAGTGAGGTGCGAGGCTCGTGATCGCCCACTCTTTAGCTGGGACATGATCAAAGAATGACTAGATTCAGGACGATCGGCAAGAGCATAAAGCGCATTGATGCTATCGGCAAGGTGACCGGAGAGACCGCCTATCCAGGCGATCTGGTTGCGGACGATATGCTTCAGATGAAGATCTTGTTCGCCCACCGGCCTCATGCCCGCATTATGGGCATCGACACTTTGGCCGCCGAGGCGGCTCCGGGAGTGGTAGCGGTCTTGACAGCCAGGGATGTGCCACTCAACGAATACGGGCTTATCCTGCGCGACCAACCCGTGCTTTGCGGACCCGGTTCGACCAAGCCGGGCGCCGATGTGGTTCGGTGGGAAGGGGACCAGGTTGCACTCATTGTGGCAGAAACGGTAGAGCAGGCTGACGCCGCCCGTGATTTGATCCAGATCCAGTGGAAAGACCTGCCGGCGGTGTTTGACCCAGAAGATGCGCTCCGGCCGAAAGCGCCCCGGTTGCACCCGCACCAGGCGGCCGATCGCCCTGACCGGCCGGCAAACGAACTGGTTCATTGGCAGATTCGCCGCGGGGACATGGAGGCTGGCTGGTCGGCCGCCAGTGTAATTGTCGAGGGGGAGTATCACACCCCATGGCAGGAACATGCTTATCTTCAGCCCGAAGCCGGTCTGGCCTACATAGACAAAGAGGGCAGGGTCACCGTACATGTGGCTGGGCAGTGGGCGCACGAAGAGAGGGAGCAGATCGCCCATGCCTTGGATCTGCCGGTCGAGCAGGTACGCGTGATCCACGATGCCATCGGTGGGGCATTTGGCGGCCGGGAGGATATTTCGATTCAGATTGTGCTGGCCTTGGCCGCCCTCAAGTTGCGCCGCCCGATCAAGATCACCTGGACTCGCCAGGAGTCGATAATCGGGCACCACAAGCGTCATCAGATGACGATCAAGACCCGATGGGGCGCGGATCGGAACGGCAAAATCGTCGCCGTTGAGGCGACTGTCATGGCGGATGCGGGCGCCTATGCCTGCACTACCACCAAGGTGCTCGGCAACGCCAACCTGATGGTCACCGGACCATACGCCATTCCCAATGCCAGGGTGGACAGCTTTGGTGTGTACACCAACAACCCTCCCGCTGGCGCGTTTCGGGGTTTTGGCGGACCGCAGGGCGCATTTGCGGCCGAGTCCCAGATGAACAAACTGGCCGAGGCGCTCGACATGGATTCGGTCGAGATCCGGATGCGCAACCTACTAACCGAGGGTGCACCGCTTACCGTTGGCACACCTCTGCCGCCCGGCGTGACCATCACTCAGGTTGTGAAGCGTTGCGCTGTCGAATCTGGCTGGCTTTGGGAAAAAGATTCCTGGGTAGCTCCCCGGTTGGAGAAAAGAGCATCCCACTTGGCTCGCGGCATTGGGTTTGCCTGCGCCTTTAAGAATGTGGGGTTTAGCTTTGGCTACCCGGAGAACTGCTGGGCCAAGATCGAGCTGCACGGCACGATGGAGGTCGAACGGGTAGTGCTTTACCAGGCGGGATCAGACTGCGGACAAGGGGCACACACTCTGATGGTACAGATGGCGGCCGAGGCGGTGGGAGTGCCGCTGGAAAGAGTAGAGCTTGTGGCCCCTGATACGGCATCCTCCGACAGTTCCGGCAGCGCCTCCGCCAGCCGATTGAGCTTCATGTCTGGCAACGCC
>DAOUVM010000293.1 GCA_030667645.1 Ardenticatenales bacterium
CAACACCGAGGGGCGCCGTTCACCGGTATCAATGTCTCGCGTGTACACCAGGTCTGAGCCGGTGCCAAAGTAGACCTGGTGCGCGCCGAGTGGCATCACCGGCTTTCCTAACCGATCATGGATAATCACATGTCGTTTGGCGGAGGCAAGCGCCCGTTCCACCATGACTGGGGAAAGATGGACGCGCGGCCCTGCCCCCAACTTGGCGCCACCGTCAGCCAATCGGCGGCGCATCTCCGGATGATGTACGTTCAGGCCGGTCGTTTCCAGAATGGCGGTGGCAGCTTTGTGAAGCTGACCCATTCTCGCCTGGTTCAGCAGTGTCAACTCTGGTTGCCAGATAGACGAATCGTTCATCGCGCAGCCTCCTCCAAGCACTGTTCGCCAGCCAGTCTACACGTGCCCATAGGTATTCCTGGGCTTCGGACATAAGTTCGGACATAACCTGTTTTCGCGACCGTGTCAGGGAATTGGGGGGTGTGTGCACACACCCCCCGCTTGCCTTTTTTAGGGCGACTGGTTGGCGGAATATGACGATTGTCCGAACTCTTGTCTGAACATCGGGTATCCCGGTGGACGGCCATCGACTCTGATGGTATCCGGCCGGTTTACCAAGCGTTTAGCTGCTCCCTGCCACAATCTCATCAATCTTTTGCTGCACATCGACTGGCAGCGGTTCCGCCTTGTGATCAGCCAGAATCTCATTGACCCGCACCCGCGCCCGCTGCCGCAGGGTATTGCCCCCCTCAGCCGCCCAACCCTCAAAGTTATTGCGATCGAGGAGACTTGGATACCAGTCTTCCTTGAAATGCTCAACCGTGTGTTTGGTTCCCAGGAAATCCCCGTGCGGGCCGACCTCATCGACTATATCCAGCGCGAGCGTCTCCTCGCTCACCTCTAGCCCTTGCATGAAACGCTTCACAAAGTTGATCAGCTCATCACATATCACGATCTGCTCCAAGGAGTTGCAGAGGCCGGATTCCAGGTAGCCAACATCGTGCACCAAGTGGGAGCCAGCCAGGCTCTCCAACAGCAAGGAAAAGGCAGCCTCGGCCGCCGCCTGTTCGTCCGGCACCTTGGAATCACTCGCCCCGCCGAGGCCAAAAACCGGCAGGCCATAGTAATGCGCCATTTCGACAAACATCACCCGATTCTCCGGCGCAGCATAGACATCACCAAGGGTGCGCATATCAAGCATGTCGTTGGTACCTCCGCTGAGAATCACTGGAGTCCCTTGTCGCTTTAGTTGGGCCAGCACAAGCCCTGCCAGCTCGCCAGCATTTGCCAGCGCCAGCGCCCCCGCAGCGGTCACCGGTCCATTGACCCCGCGCAAGACCACCGGCGTATACGTAGTTGGCAATCCTTTCTCTGCCATGAACAACAGCTTCTGAAGCGCCTCTGCATTGTGGCGTAGGGGAGTGGTTACATTGATATAGCACGCGGCGATTGGGTTGCTGCGCAGCGCCTCCTCGCCACCAGCCACCGCCTCGGCCATCGCCACAGCGTCCACACAGCCCTCAAACTCTGTGGTGACAAAGAGGATTGGTTTAGTGCTATTCATCAACATGGCACGCATTGGGTGGCGATCGGCCGTCTCTTGATCCTGATCCGATGCAATGCAGATTGACATCAGAAAATCAAGGTTGGGCAAAGCATCGCAGAGCCGGATTCCGTCCACAATGTCCTGCAGCGTGCCACGCCGCCGGACGCCAGTGCGATGATCGATGATATCGGGGCAATCGGAGCCGGGGCCATAAAAAACGTTGTTCCGTTCCAGCGGCATGACGCGCCGGCCGTTCCGGTCACACAGCACCACCCTCCGTGGGACAATGGAAAGCGCCCACTCTACCAGGCCCGGCGGAATGCGCACCCGGTTGCCCTCGACCACCTTGACCCCCGCCTTTTGCAGCATATCCAGCGCCTCCTGTTCGTAGAGGCAGACACCAGTGCGGTCCAGGATATCTAAACTGCCGTTGTGAATTCGCTCCAACTGATCCTCAGAGAGCTTTCGGAATTGTGGCGTGTTGAACGAAACGTAATTGCTCTGCAATATCATTTTCCTATCCTTTCCCATCCGTTGTTTTCCCTCAGAGCGCCTTCGGCCGCCGTCTCCAATGCATGGCGGACCAACGATGGGATCAGTGCGAATCGGCATTCCCGCGACGCGCGCATCATCCCACTGCGCGGGTTGGATTCGTTCCGCACAATGCGGCCGGCTTTTTCCAGAACATCCACAGTTGGTGATTGACCAAGCAAGACTGCTTCGGCCTGTCGCGCTCGGAAGGGATACGGGGCGATGGTGGCGTTCTGAATAGAGGGGTTCTGCTTTCCACCTCCAGCCATGCGCAAAGCAGCCAATTCCACTGCCTCTAGGATCTTGACATGGCCGGTGCAGCGGCAGAGATTGCCTTCCAGTGCCTCGATCATCTCTTCTCTGCTCGGGTTGGGTCTCTGGTCGAGCAGCGCCTTGGCTGCCAGGATCACACCGGGAGTACAATAGCCGCACTGGACCGCGCCCGTCTCGGGAAAGGCCAATTGCAGCGGGTGCAGCTTGTCGGCATCGCCCAGGCCCTCTATCGTGGTCACTTCTCGTCCACTGACTTGAGCCATCGGCGTCAGGCAGGGTCTCACCGGCCGCCCATCCAGCAAAACCGTACAGGCGCCACATTCCCCCTCCAGATCGCAGGTCCCAGTCAGGCCAAGCTCGTTGCGAAGAACGTCCAGCAGGGTTCCGGCAGGGTCCGGATGGCATCACCAACAGGAGATCCCCCGCCCGGTATCCCTGATCCCTCCAAGCACGGCAAGCCGATCGAACCCCAACTTCAACTCGGGCCTCTTTCATCTCGCGCGTTGCACGCTCGGATCCAGGCCAGTGTGCGGGCCATCTCGTTCTGCACCAAGGAGACTCCCTCGTCCACGCCCATCCCTGGCTTTGCCATCACCATATCGGGTCGGGTTGCCAGCGCCACGTGAACCGACACCCGGGCAGAGAGATCGGTCTCGGCACAACTGCCGCCGAGAAAAGCGCCCACACCAGCCGCCCGGCACACCCGCACCGCTTCAACCGAGTCGGCTATGCTCCCCAGGTCCGGCATCTTGATCTGGATCATGTCGGCCGCCTCGGCCTCCACAAAAGCCCGGATGTCTTCAAGTGTGTTCGCCCACTCGTCGACTACCAATTGGACATTCATCTTGCGAAAGCGTACATAATCGCACAGCGTTTTCATCATCTCAATCTGCGCTGACCGGCTTTCCATTAGGACCGGGCATTCCACCCGCAGGGGATAAGGTTTGGCGGCCATTTCGAGCGCATAGAGCTGACCCAAAATGCGGCCTGGCTGCTGGTCAAAGATCGCGCCCAATGCCCCGTGCACGTCCAGGTGAATGCACGGCCGGTAATCGTCCCCCCCTAACTCCTGTATACGGCTTGCTAGCCAGCGTACATAGCGAGTCAGCCTCGAGCCATCCTGGCCGAGTTGCTCTGGAATGTCATCTACCAGAGCGTGCGGCAGAGAGGCAACCCGGCGGACGATCATCTTGTCCGCATTCTGGACTCGCTCGCCTCCCGATTGAGCGTGTATGGGAACCAGAGAATCAGGAGTCGGCAAATCCCACTCCTGGGCAATCACTTCAGCCATCGTCAAGTTGCGGGCCAGAGAAACCGCACCCAATAGAGCCTGGCTTAGCCCATAGCGAACGGCCGCGTGCAACGGCCGCTCCACCATGACCTTC
>DAOUVM010000102.1 GCA_030667645.1 Ardenticatenales bacterium
CCTCTGGCAAGAGTACCAGGTTGTTGCCAAAGGGCGCGTCCCGAAGCCACAACCCTGCACCACCGGTATTGGTGACCACAGCCCCGCTGCTCAGCACCAGAGTGGGGATGGGCACCAGGAACGGTTCGCCGTCCCCGGTCGCATCCGCGGTGGGTGATCGCTCATCATCTGCCGGCGCGTCGGGGGTTGCCACGACCGTGGCCTGGAGCCACAGAGTGGGAGCTACATCCGAACGGGGTGGTCGTGTGACCGTTGCGGGGAGGTCAGTCGGCTCTGCTGGGGCCTGTTCCATGGGGTTGAACGCCAGCCACAGCAAAATGCCCCCCCCTCCGACAATAAGCGCCACAGCACGAAATCCAAGCCAGCGCGCGCTGCCCAACATCCGCCGGCTCTGGGCAGCATACCAGGCGCCCTCGGCCATGCCGGATTCCCGGCGCCACCACACCAAGGTGTAAAGACCGTAGGTCAGCATACCGATCGCCAGCGCAAGGAGAATCACGTGTCCATCCATTCAGGCCCCCAATTCCGGCCTGGACGCCTGCCAGAGGCCCTGGACTTCATCCGCATCCAGATTGGAGATCCCTCCCGCCCTGTCGCGAGCCGCGGCCTCAAATGCAAGAAACCGCTGCCGGAACCGCCAGGTCGCCGATCGCAAGGCGGACTCTGCATCCAGATCCAGCAAACGGGCCCAGTTGCCGGCGGCAAACAGCAGGTCACCCATCTCCTTCATTTTCTCCTCGCGGGTGTCGGCTGCCAGGATACCAGCGACCTTCTCCCCCACCCGCGCCACCGCGTCGTCCCCGCCCGAAAAGTTCAAGCCGTAACTAGCCGCTTTGCCCAGCAAGGCGGTCGCCCGGGCCAGGGCAGGCAACGAGGCAGGGACTCCATCCAGGGCTGATCGCTCACCCTGGGGACCACGTTCGCGCCGTTTGATGGCATCCCAGGTAGCACAAACCTGCTCCACCGTAGAGGCCGTTGCCCGATCAAAGACGTGAGGGTGACGCCGGCGAATCTTGGCTTCAATACCGGCTATCACATCGGCGCCAGTGAAATCACCATCTTCAGTAGCAATCTGGGCCTGCATCACGATGTGGAGCAACAGATCCCCCAGTTCCTCACACAGGGCACCCATGTCATTCGCGTCCATCGCATCCATGACTTCAGCCGTCTCCTCCAACAGTCCTTGACCCAGGCTCTGGTGAGTCTGCTCTTGGTCCCAGGGACAGCCTCCGGGACCGCGCAGCCGGGCAATCGTCTCCTGAAAACTCTCAAACCCGCTGCGCTGAGGCAGAGGGGGCACATAGAGAGTCGTCAGGTGGCCGATCGATTGACAGTGATCCAAAGCGTGGAGTGGAACCGTATCTACCTGTTCTTCCGCGGTACTGGCGGCGTGAACGAGGTGGACCAAGTGGTGGGCCGGATACTGGTTCATAAGCGTCAGCTTGACATCCCCCGCCACTTCCCGGCTGTAGAGCTGCCCCAGCATGGCAGGCGCGTCCGGGTTCAGCGCCGGATGGAGACACGAAGCAACTTCCAATGCATCCACGACCTGTAATCCATCCATTCCATCCAACTGCAGCGCGGTCAGGACCGGTCCGATAAAGCTCAACCCGGCCACTATCTTTACCGGTTGGAGCTCGGCGGTCGCCTGCTGCAAGACGGCGGTGACAGTGGCTTCTCCAACCAGCGGGTGACCCGGCACAGCATAGATCACCCCCTGCGGCCGTCTGCCCAACGCCAACACCTGGGCCGTGATTGCTGCATAGACATCGGCAAAGTCAACGTACTGCTCGTACATCGAGTCAAAGGCATGGATCACCACACCGCCCGGAAGGCCGGCAGCGGTTGGATGCTGGCCAGTGCGCAGAAAAACCTCGTCACTATCCGACAAGGTGTCCCATGCGTGACGAGTCAGCAAAGCCGGATCGCCCGGCCCCAGCCCCACAATAGTTATCGCCATAGGATAAAAAAAGAGGCAAAGGTATGACCTCGCCTCTAGGTCAGAGCGTGCATGCACCAGCGCTTGGGGCCTGCCCGGCCACGCCCCAAGCTGCAATGGGCAACACCAATTGGAATCTAGCGCTTGGTGTAGGTCGGCGCCTTGCGAGCCCGCTTGAGGCCAGGCTTTTTGCGCTCTTTCTCACGCGCATCTCGAGTGAGGTATCCACCCCTGCGCAGGATCGGCCGCAGTTCGGGATCTAACCGCAGCAGTGCCCGCGCCAGGCCGTGCCCAACCGCTCCGGTCTGACCGGTGATTCCCCCGCCCTTGACGTGCACCGACACATTGAATCGGCCCTCCTGCTCCGTAACCCGCAGAGGGGCCATCAGGTTGTCAATGTCCCCCAGGCGAGGAAAGTACTCCTGCAATGGTCGATCATTGACGATAAAGGTCCCATCGCCACCTGGGTAGATACGTACCCGCGCCGTCGCTCGTTTGCGCCGGCCGATTCCCTCATAGTAAGACTGTTCAGTCATTGCCCAACCTCGCTAGAACTCCAAGCATTCCGGCTTCTGTGGTCCGTGGGGATGCTCTGGGCTGGCATACACCTTGAGCTTCCGCAGCATCTTGCGCCCCAATCGATTCTTGGGAAGCATCCCGCGCACAGCCAATTCCACCGCCCGGGTGGGATATCGTGCCAATTGATCACGCAGCGTGATCTCGGACAGCCCGCCAGGGTAGCCCGAATGCCGATAATACTTTTTCTGATCCATTTTGCGGCCGGTAACGTGAATCTTGTCCGCGTTGACCACAATAACAAAATCACCGACATCCATATGAGGCGCAAACTCCGGCTTGTGCTTGCCCACCAGAACGCTGGCAACCCGCGTCGCCAGCCGACCAAGCGTCTTCCCCTGCGCATCCACCACAAACCATTTTCGTTTGATATCTGTCGGCTTGGTTGAATATGTCTTGTTCACTGCCAATCTCCTGCACGTCTATGGTCAACTCTCTAAGAAAACTCGGCCCACACCCGGGCCGATTCACGACGGATAGCCAACCGACAACAGACAGAGGCCCTGCGGGGGAGCCGTTGGCCCCGCTTGGCCTCGGTCGGCGGCCGCGAATGCTACCGCGAATCGCTCAACCGACCATTCTCCGGCGCCAACCTGGCACATCGTGCCAACCAGACTGCGCGCCATTCGGTTAAGGAAGGCATTTGCCTCAATGCGAAACTCCATAAATCCGCCGTTCTGTCTCCACTCGGCGCAAAACACGCGCCGCACTGTATTCTCGCCCGTAGGCGGCTTGCCAAAAGTGGCAAAGTCATGTTCGCCAACCAGCAAGCCACCGGCTGCGCTCATGGCCGTCATCACCAACGGTCGACGGCGGTGCCAGCTAGTGCGCCGCAGCAGCGGCGACCGGCAAAATCGATTGTAAACCGTGTACTGATAAGTTCGCCTACAGGCGCTGAACCGGGGATGAAATCCCGGCTCCACGCTCTCGACCTCTTTGACGGCTACGTCGCGCATCAAGTTGGCATTCATAGCCCGGCCCAACGCGGCCTCACCATGGCGCCAATCGCTGTCAAAAGCGATCACCTGTCCCCGAGCGTGCACACCCGTATCAGTTCTCCCCGCTCCCATCACAGTGACCGCTTGTCCGGTCACCGCCCACAGGGCGGCTTCCAATGTTTCCTGAACGGTGCGTTCGCCCTGGGCCTGGCGCTGAAAACCGTGGAAATCGGTTCCGTCATACTCGACAGTCGCCCGGTATCGCCGAACCGTCCCGCCCCTCAGTTTGGGGTTTTGGGGTTCCGATCCGCCCAACTCCAAAGTCACTGGCGCTTGCGGGCTATCCGTCGGTCTAGTCTCTTACCAACTCTAGCAACGCCATCTCGGCGTTGTCGCCTCGTCTGCGACCCAGCCTAACCATACGGGTATATCCGCCCGGCCTGTCTTGATACCGGGGCGCAAGCTCATCGAACAGATTGGAAACCGACTCGCGGCCATACAGCCTGGCGGATGCCAGGCGACGGGCGTGAACCTGACCAGCGGCGTCTTTCTGCAATCCGCGTTTGGCCAGCGTGATCAGCTTTTCGGCGGCAGCGCGTATTGCCCGTGCCTTTGCCTCTGTAGTCTCAATCTGGCCATGTATGAAGAGCTGTGTGATCATGTTTCGCCGCAGTGCACGGCGGTGCGCCGAACTGCGTCCCAGAATACGGCCAGCCAATCTATGTCTCATCTTTGCAGCCTCTCAGTCAACCTCAGCTTCGTCCGCGATGTCGTCATCCGGGGAAGGGGTAAAGCCTTTGATCGCCAATTGGCCGCGCAACTCTCGCAGCGATTTTTCGCCAAAGTTGCGGATGGCAAGCATCGCCTCATCACCCTTTTCCAACATATCCAACACCTCGCCCACTTTGGTGATGCCGGTCCGCTTGAGCGAGTTAAAGACCCGAACACTGAGGTCGAGTTGCTCAATCGGAACCTCGTAAACCTCGTTGGGTATGGTCGGCTCCTCGATTTCTGCCTGTTCCAGCGCCAAGGCCTCTTCGCTGATACCCGCGATGAGGCGCAGGTGCGTAACCAAAGTTTGAGCCGCTTGCGACAGAGCTTCTTCTGGTCGCAAGGTGCCATCGGACCATATCTCCAGAACCAGACGATCATAGTTGGTCATCTGGCCCACGCGAGCGCGCTCAACTTCATAGTTCACACGCCGCACCGGACTAAAGATCGCATCCACTGGAATCTCGCCGATGGGCAGATGGCCTCGTTCGTCGGCTGGGGAATACCCCCTCCCTTGCTCTACCGCGAGCTCCATCTCAAACTGCGCGTCATCCGAATCCAGCGTGAGCAGGTAGAGGTCCGGGTTGACGATCTCTACCTCCGGCGGCGCCTGAAGGTCAGCGGCTGTCACGACGCCCTCTCCCTGCACCTCCAGTCGCAAGCGCGCCGTCTCGCAATCACTCATCTTCAACCGCAGTTGCTTGCAGTTGAGGATTAGTCGCGTCATATCCTCACGAGCGTGCGGAATCTCTGTGAACTCGTGGTGCACACCGCTGACACGCAGGGAAACTGCGGCATAACCCGGCAAGGAAGACAGCAGCACCCGTCGAAGCGCAGTCCCCAGGGTAAGGCCATAACCGCTCTCAAGAGGTCCGATGTTGAACCGGCCATACATCTTGGTTTTGACATCGTTATCAACTTCAATATTCGGCAGAACCATGCTCGTGCTACTCAACGGACAACCTCCATTTGGCCAAAAGCGGCTGGCTTAACCGGCTCGATGGGCGCTAGCGCGAGTAATACTCAACTATCAGTTGTTCGTTGAGTGAAACGTCAACGTCTTCTCGTTCCGGCAACTGCAGCACTTGGCCCGATAGAGCGGCCGGATCCAGCGATAGCCAGCGGGGTATCCGGCGCTCGTCCAACTGTTGCGCGACTGCCTTAAAATAGAGTTTCTGACGGCTTTCCTTGTGCACAGTCAGGATATCACCCGGCCGAACGAGCGCAGACGGGATATTGGTGCGACGGCCGTTGAGATCAAAGTGGCCATGGGTCACCAACTGACGGGCCTGGGCGCGTGATTCAGCAAATCCCAGCCGATAGACAGTGTTGTCCAACCGGGTTTCCAGAATCACAAGCATGTTGACGCCAGTCAACCCGGGCCGGCGTTGAGCCAGCGCGAAATAGCGCCGGAACTGCCGCTCAAGTACTCCATATACCCGGCGTGCTTTCTGCTTTCCCCGCAACTGGCGCGAATAATCGGATGCGCGCCGACGACGCCACTGGCTATCCCGTCCATGAGGGCCCGGAGCGTACTCGCGCCGCTCAAAGGCGCATTTGGGGGAAAGGCAGCGTGCGCCCTTGAGAAACAACTTTTCTCCTTCCCGGCGGCACAGCTTGCACGAAGGACCTGTATATCTTGCCAATTCAATACCTCCTAAGCAGCGAAAGGTCTACTGGTCTGCCTACCTCTGCCCCTTTGCGAATCTCCAGTCAACACTATACTCTTCGCTTCTTCGGGGGTCGACATCCGTTGTGCGGGACGGGAGTCACATCCGTGATTGACCGGACCCTCAATCCCATCGCCTGAATTGCACGGATAGCTGCCTCCCGTCCGGGACCAGGCCCCTTGACAAAGATATCAGCTTCCTGCATTCCCATGTCTTGACCCTGCTTGACCGCTTGTTGTGCCGCCAGCCGCGCCGCGTAGGGCGTGCTTTTCCGCGAGCCCTTGAAACCAACTGTTCCACCGCTTCCCCAGGCAACAGCATTCCCCTGGAGATCAGTCACGGTGACAATCGTGTTATTAAAGGTAGCATGGATATGCACCTGACCATGCGGCAAGTTGCGCTTTACCTTGCGCGTTGTACGATGTGATCCACTACGTCCCATCTCACCTCCAACACACAGCGTTCAGTTCCAACGACCTCTACCGTACCGCAGGCCATTGTCCACATACAGCGAACGCTATTACTTTTTCTTGGCCCCGCGCCGCCGGCCGCGGCCTGCCACCGTCTTTTTGGGCCCCTTGCGCGTCCGCGCATTTGTTCGCGTTCGCTGGCCATGTACCGGCAAATGCCGGCGATGCCGCAATCCTCGATAACAGCCGATCTCCTGGAGCCGCCTGATGTTCATCTGAATCTCGCGTCTCAGATCACCCTCGACGCGATACTCCCGATCGATCACCTCACGAATCCGAGCGACCTCGGACTCGACCAGGTCTTTCACCCTAGTGTCCGGATCCACTCCTGCCTTGGCCAGTATCTCGACGCTTCGCGACCGGCCGATGCCATAGATATACATCAGGCCGATTTCCACCCGCTTGTTGCGGGGCAAGTCAATACCTGCAATACGCGCCATCGCTGTCTCTCCCGCCTACCCTTGACGTTGCTTGTGCCTGGGATTCTCGCAGATCACGTAGACCCTGCCCTTTCTCCGCACAATCTTGCACTTGGGGCACCTTTTCTTTACCGAAGCTCCCACCTTCATAACTCTCTCACTCCGTGCCCCTCAGGGCAGCGTAAGAATCACCGGTCCGTTTCGTGTCACGGCAATCGTATGTTCAAAATGAGCACACAGCTTGCGGTCCGCTGTGGCCACTGTCCACTGATCAGTCAGCACACGCGTACCGGGCGCGCCCTGATTTACCATGGGTTCCAGCGCAATGGTCATGCCGGGCCGAAGCCTGGGTCCACGCCCGGGCATACCATAGTTGGGTACCTGCGGCTGCTCCCACATGCTCCGCCCGACGCCATGCCCAGTGTATTCTCGGACCACGCTGAATCCCTTCGTCTCCACATGCTGTTGGATGGCATGCGAGACATCGCCAGTCCGGTTGCCCGGGCGCATCATTTCAATACCGACGGCCAGCGCCTGCTCGGTCACCTCCAGCAGCCGGTCTGCTTCCTGGTCTACCTCGCCAACCGAGACGCTAAACGCCGAATCACCAACAAACCCCTTGAATATCGTGCCACAATCGATGCTGATGATATCTCCCTCGCACAGCTTGCGCGGTCCAGGGATTCCGTGCACCAACTCGTCATTGATCGATGACGTGATCGTCGCCGGGAATGGTGTTTGGCCGCTGTGCTGGGTAACTCCCTTGAACGCGGGAATGGCGCCGTGCGCGCAGATAACCTCTTCCGCAATGGCGTCCAGCTCGGCCGTACTGACCCCAGGGGCAATGCGCTCCCGCACTGCCAACAGAGCCAAGGCAACGATCTCGCCCGCCTTGCGCATGATCGCGATCTCAGAGGGAGACTTTATGACGATCATTGCCACATCCAACTGTCTCGTGTCCCGCATTGATTCGGCGCCGCTCATTGATAGCCATCAACAGCTCCGCGCCGACCATGCTTATGGACTGCTCGCCATCGATCTCAACCAACAGCCTCTTTTTTCCATACCACTCGATGAGCGCGGCTGTCTGCTCAAAGTAGACCACTATGCGCCGACGCTGAGTTTCCGGCGTATCATCGGACCGCTGGTAAAGCTGACCCTCGCACCTATCACAAATGCCG
>DAOUVM010000303.1 GCA_030667645.1 Ardenticatenales bacterium
CGCATACCCATCTGGCCAGATGGGGGTTCGGAGGAGGGACGTTCGTGGCCATCACTCAGATATTCATCCAGTGACTGGGCGATCCCATCCGGCAAGGAGAGAACTCGCTTGGGTCCAAAACCAAGCGACCGGCCTCCGCCAATCCCAACCAGTTGGCGGAAAACTTCCTTCAACCGTTCGCGGGGCGACACGGGAGAAGCGAGGCGCAGGATGTAGGAAAGCAAACGGCCCGTCGCTTCGGCGATCGCGTTCGTTTCAGAGCCAGCCTTGGACGTATGGATAAAGACCTCAAACGGGTGGCGGCTGCCGTTCTCGTTCACAGTGATATAGGTGGTTCCTGATGGTGTGCCGATGCGGTACGTCTTGCCGGTCAGCAACTGAGGGCGGGGTTTCTTGCTCTCCGGCCAGAGCGTTATCGCTTCCCCCTGCCCATTGTCGCTGGCGGCGGTCTGGTTCGTCTCCAACACAACCGCATCCCGAGAGCCGGTGACATAGATCGTGACGCCTTTGCATCCCAGTTCCCATGCCATCCAATAGGCGTGCTGCACTTCATCCACAGTAGTACCGGCCGGGGCGTTGATGGTCTTGGAGATGCTATTATCAACAAACGCCTGCAGCGCTGCCTGCATGCGAACGTGCTCCTCAATGCTCAGATCGCCCGAGACGACAAAGCAGCGGCGGATCTCTTCCGGAAGCTCACCAATTCCCTGGCAACTTCCACTCGCCATCACCTGTTGGAGAATTCTCTCCTTGATTGCCTGGTCCAACTCGGCGCGGTCAAGGGCGGCCTCAAAGAGGGGGCTGGTATAGGTGAGTCGGAGTTCGTCTGACTGATCCTGGACGCGCCGCACATAGGCCAACGCAAAGACCGGCTCGCAGCCATATGCCTCACAACCAGCAACGGTGGCGATCGTGCCGGTGGGCGCTATTGTGGTCTGCGCCGCATTCCGGATACCGTGCTGCCGAATGCCGTCAACTAGATGGTCCCAATCGAGTTCCGGCCGGCCCCAATCCCGCTCAAAGGGAGTGAGGGGCTGAGGCGGATTCCAGGTCAGATCGTCCGGGTCATACCGGCTGCCGGCAATAGCCGGAAAGGGCCCGCGCTCCCGAGCCAGCTCTATACTGGTCTTCATGGCGTGGTAGCGCACGAATTCCATCACCTGGGCGGCAAACTCTTGGCCCTCATCACTACCATACCGGATGCCCAACTGATACATTACATCGCCCAGACCCATGATGCCCAAACCGATGCGTCGGGAGCGGAGCGCGGCCCGGCGCAACTGCGGCACGGCGGGAACATATTGGTTAGCATCCACCACATTGTCAAGAAACCGCGTAGATTCCGCAATACTCTGCTGCAGCAGTTCCCAGTCCATGCGGGGGGGGTCATACTCCTGCACATGCCGGGCCAAGTTGATCGACCCCAGACAGCAATTCTCATACGGACCCAAGGCTTGCTCGCCGCAGGGGTTAGTAGCTTCCAGTTCGTACAGATCCGGGACCGGATTGTCTCGGTTCATCGCGTCCAGGAACAGCACACCAGGTTCGCCATTGTGGTGCGCCTGCTGCGCTATCCTCTCGAACAACTCGCGAGCCGGCAGTTGATGACGAGTTTTGATGGGTATGTTCGCTTTTACTGCCTGTTTGATGGTGCCACGAAACGAGGGATAGTCCGGATGCTGCACATCGGGGAAACACAACTGCCACTCTTCGTCATCCTGCACCGCCCGCATGAACGCGTCCGTGATTCCCACCGAGATGTTAAAATTGGTGATTGCATCATTGCTGGTCTTGGAAGAGATGAACTCCAGAATGTCGGGGTGACCCACGTCCAGCACGGCCATGTTCGCGCCGCGCCGGACGCCACCTTGGGCAACCTCGCCAAAAGCTTGATCGTAGACCCGCAGAAAACCCACCGGCCCGGTGGCCTTACCCGCGCTGGAATGAACCAGAGTCCCTTTGGGCCGGAGGCGAGAGAACGAAAAGCCGTTGCCCCCGCCTGTCTGCTGGATGAGCGCCGCGTCCCGCAGCGTCTGAAAGATGCCCGAGCCGCTTCGCCCCATGTCGTCCTCAATGGGAAGCACAAAACAGGCAGCCAGTTGCGCCAGCGGTGTGCCGGCGCCGGTAAAGGTGGGGCTGTTGGGGAAGAACCGAAAATCAGTCAACAGCCGGTGGAAGGTTGATTCCTGCTCGGCCGAATCCCCGCCTAGCTCTTCCTCGACCAACGCGATGCAGCGAGCCACTCGGCGGAACATCTCCTCGGGCGTCTCGATAGGCATGCCATCAGCGCCGCGGCGAAGATAGCGCCGCTCCAGGATCGCTCGGCTGTGATTGGTCAGCAGCAGTTGCTGCCCGACCGGAGCAACTCCAACCATGTCCTTGCCATCAGACATCAGATTCTCTCCACGCTGAGGAATGGATCACAGCTACTCTAGCAGTCCATCAATCTCTGCCCGGAGGCTGGACAGATCGTCCAGCCCAAGATAGACGATCGCATAACGAATGTAGGCGATCTGGTCCAGTTCCTTCAAGCCGTGAATGACCATATCACCCACTACCCGACTGGAGATTTCTAGTTTTCCCATCTGCTGCAACCGGGTTTCTATCTCACCAATCAGGCGCTGCATATCGGCCGCCGCCACAGGGCGCTTGGCACACGCGATCCGAATGCCCTGCATCAGCTTGTCACTGTCAAACGGCTCCCGGCTGCCATCTTGCTTTATCAGCAAGGGTGACTGTAGGATGGCACGCTCATATGTACTGAAGCGCTGCCGACATCCAACACACTCCCGCCGGCGCCGAATCCCGCGAGTATGGCGGGTAGTGTCTATCACCCTCGTTTTCTTTTCACTGCAGTAGGGACAGAGCACGATGCTATCTCCAAGTTCGCCCACTCGCCAGCCTCGGGATGCGCTTCACAGCCAACGGACATTGAACTGCGCTCCGGCAAAGCGATCGAACCTCACGCCCAAGAAACGATCGACGGACACCACATGTGGCGCCCCCTTGATCAACAACCCCTAAATGCGGGCACCAGAAGGACAAGAAGTATAGCATAGCGGTTTCCGTCCGACAAGTCTTTAGCGAATCCCTTAACCTTAAAAAACAGGGCACTCCCCCGGCCTATGCGCTTGAGACCGAGGGAGCAGGGAGGGGAACGAATCACCTGGCAAGCCAACACCCCTCATGGCTACAGCTAGCCAGCCGAGATCAAGACTGTTGCTGCCGTAGAAAGGCAGGCAGGTCCAAATCGTCTCGATCGATATCATGCAACGACCTGGTTGCGACGCTCTTTCGGGAAGCATCCGCGGCGCTGGGCTCAAGCAAGGGCTCGCTCTCTACTGGGAGCGACCGAATCGGAGGGTTCGCGCCCGGCGCGCCTACTATGGCCGCAAGACGGCGCGATTCGGAACAAACTAGTTGCCGGCGTGCCACGGTCCTCTCGAATCCGGTGGCTATCACGGTGATGCGAACCTTGCCCACCATCTGTTCATCGATCACAGCGCCAAAGATCATATTAACATCCGGATGACAGGTCTCCCTGATGACGGCAGC
>DAOUVM010000078.1 GCA_030667645.1 Ardenticatenales bacterium
GCATCCCCTGCCTTGAGCCGGATGTCCAACGTCTGCATCGTTTCGCCGGTGATATAGTACTCCATCTTGCTCCTCCTCAACCCTCGCTATCCTTCACCAGGCGGCCGCCTACGGCGCGAGCCCTCAACCAGCCAATACATTTGGGCTCACGCTCGGCACACAGATCCACACCACAAGGGGAATTCCCGGCCCACACGACAATCACTCGGCGCCTCCCTCGTCTTGATCAGGCTCGCCGACCTCGGCCCCCTTCTCTGATATTCGCAGGCGCTCCGCCTCGAGCTTCTCCAACCCGTTGCGGACGACAGTCATAGTGCGCAATAGGTCCTCCTCCAGGGCGCTCAGGACTTGCACCACGTACTCGTCGGCGCCCAACTTGATGGTTCGCGCGTCTCCCTGAGCACGCTCGATAATCGTCTCGGCCCGGCGCTCGGCCGCCTCTGCGACAGTGTCTCGCTGGATCAACCCGCCCGCCTCCTCACGGGCCAGTGCCACCAGGCGGCTGGACTCTTCATGTGCTTGCGCAACGACCCGGTCTCTCTCCTGGTGAATTCGCTTGGCTTTCCTCACCTCTTCCGGGATAGAAATGCGCATCTGATCAATCAATTCTAATGCCCGATCGTCATCCACGAGCCGGTACACAGTGAGGGGGATCATACGGCTTTGAGTGATCAACGTCTCAAGCCGATCCACAAGGTGCAGAATGTCCATTCGATGCCTCCACAACTGCCCACACCATCCGGCAGTAGTATCTCGCCAACCCGTACTCGCGGTAGCGGTCCGAGACTAGATCTCAATCCTCGGCCAGACCACCGGCTCTGGCAAACCGTGCCAGCAAAGCCTCCTGCACATGGGGCATAACCATGCTCGAAATATCGCCGTTGAGTTCAGCGACCTCTTTGACCGTGGTCGAACTGAGAAAGGTGTGCTCTTCGCGCGTCATAAAGCTTACCATCTCCACTTCAGGCGTCAACCGTCGGTTGGTCAGCGCCATGCGGAACTCGAACTCAAAATCAGAGAACACCCTCAGGCCACGCACAATTACCTGGGCATCAAGGGCCTTGGCGTAGTCTACTGTCAGGCAATAGTAGCGACCAACCCAGGCATTGGGAATGTCCGCAATTGCCTGCTCCATCATGGCCACCCGCTCCTGGACAGCAAAGAGCACGTTCTTTGACGGCCGCTCATAGACAGCCACGACCAACTCGTCAAAGATGGCTGCCGCCCGCCGGGCGATGTCAATGTGACCGAGATGAACCGGGTCAAAAGCCCCGGGAAAGACCGCGCGTATCATCCGTCAGGTCATCTCTCCTCGTCCGGCCCAGAATGCGTCCACCTTGAGCGCCAGCACACGGTGCCCGGGATCATCCAGCAGAGGGTCTTGAGCAAATAGCTCCTGGGCCTCGTCTCTGGCTTGTTCCAGAGTTCTCACATCACTCGCTTTGGCCAGTTTCAGATCCGGCAGTCCGCTCTGGCGAGTGCCAAAGAATTCCCCGGGACCGCGCAACTCTAGGTCTTTCTCTGCCAGCACAAAGCCATCGTTGGTGGCCTCGAGCGCGGTCAATCGCGCCTCGGCCTCCGGTGTCGTCGTGTCAGCCAGGAGCAGACAATAGGATTCGTGCTCCCCTCGGCCTACTCGCCCACGGAACTGATGCAACTGCGCCAGGCCAAACCGATTCGCTCCTTCAACCAGCATCACAGAGGCGTTGGGCACGTCTATCCCCACCTCAACCACCGAAGTAGAAACCAGAACATCTATCTCGCCTAGGCAGAACGACTGCATGGCCGCCTCTTTCTTTTCGCTCTTCATCCGCCCGTGCAAGAGCCCCACTTTCAGGTCAGGGAAGACGCTCTCCTGCAGCCGGCGGTGCTCCTCCGTGGCTGCTTTGGTCTCGCTCTCTTCCAGAGCCTCCACCAGTGGACAGATGATGAATGCCTGCCGACCCTGATCGACCTGCGCGCGAATAAAACGATATGCGCGCTCTCTGGCTGCAGGCTCGAGCCTGCGAGTTGCAATCACCTGACGGCCAGGGGGCATCTCGTCGATCACTGAAACATCCAGGTCGCCATATAGTGTGAGGGCAAGCGTGCGTGGAATCGGCGTCGCAGTCATCACCAGAACGTGCGGATTGTGCCCTTTTTGGCGCAACTCTGATCGCTGCTCAACGCCAAAGCGATGCTGTTCATCAACAATCACCAGTCCCAGGTTCTTGAATGACACGCCCGCCTGGATCAGCGCATGAGTGCCAATGACCACGTCGACCGTGCCGGCCGCAAGCTCGTCATAGACCGCCCGCTTGTCCGCGGCCGAGAGGCTTCCTGTGAGAAGCCGGACGCGTGGGCGGCCGTCGCGCTCATTCATCAAACGGCCTATGCTCCTTGCGTGCTGCTCGGCCAGTATCTCGGTTGGGGCCATCAGTGCCGCTTGAGCCCCAGACCGGACAGCGACGGCCATGGCGACGGCCGCAACCACCGTCTTTCCCGATCCCACATCCCCCTGCATCAGGCGATTCATCGGAATCCGGCTTGCCATATCGATCAGCACATCGGCCAAGGCACGCTGCTGGGCGCTGGTAAGCCGGAATGGCAACTCGGCAAGATGAGCATTCAGCCATTCGTCTTCTGCCTGGATCGGCAGGCCAGGCTCGGCCTGCCACTCGCGCCGCAGACGCAACAGTCCCAACTGCATGACAAGAAACTCGTCGAATACCAGTCGGCGGCGAGCGGCTTCCAAGTGATCCCAGCTATCTGGGAAATGTATCTGGAGCAGAGCGTCTTCCAGACTCGTCAGGCCGTGCCGCTCGCGAATCTCTTCCGAGAGGGGGTCTGGGGTTCTACGGGCCCAATAGTCAACGGTCCGTTTTTGCTGGATTCGGAGACTCTTGGCGCCTAGCCCTGCGGTGAGCGGGTAGATCGGGACAATCCGCCCCGTATGCAACTGCTCCTTGTCCACCAATTCCCACTCGGGCGACTGGAAGGTGAGCCGTCCCCGATATTGATCAACCTTGCCGCTAATCATCATGGCGGCGCCCGCTTGGAGCTTGTTTGCCAGCCAGGGTTGATTGAACCAGGTGCATTCGATCGTCGCTGTCCCATCGCCGATGACAGAGCGAACGATCTTTCGCCTGCTCCTCGCTTTCGGAACGCTGGTCTCCCACACCGTGCCAATGATGGTGACCTGCTCACCGTATTCAAGCCGGCTGATTGGTTTCAGCGCGGAATAGTCCACGTACCGGCGGGGATAGAGAGCAAGCATGTCCCCGATTGTGTTCAGCCCCAGCTTTTGCATCTGCTCAGCCGTTTTCGGTCCAACCCCCCGGAGGGTCGTGATGGGCGCGTCAAGTCCGGATGGGACATCTTGGCCAAGTCCGTCGGGAGGAGGATCAGGATGCATGGCATCCTCGACCGGCTTGGCCGTTTTGCGGGGCTGTGCAGGCATGGTTGCAGCCTGATCTCGTGGCGCGGGCGATCGCGCAGGCTCTTTGGTCTCCGCACTGGGCGGATCCAACTCGGTGGCCTGCTCAACAGCAACTGGAGACGCCGGCCGGGCCGCAATCGCCCGTTCCAGCCGTTCCTGAACAGTGTCAACCAGCTTGGCGCGCGCGGCCGGACCGGCAAGCTCCCCGTAATCCGTCAGCAACTCCCCCACTTGTTCCACCAGCGCCTTTTCGATTTCTGTTTTCGCCTGGGCACGCGCCTGTTCAATCCAGACGGGAATGTACCGTTGAACACCCCCAACCACAGCGTGATTCCGGTGCCCGCTTTGGCGCTCCAACTTTAGTACTTTGGCCAGCTTTTCTAGCGCAGTTTCCATTAGCTCGAAAGCCTTCCTTGGCGCTGGATGGCCACAAAGCCAACACCGCCGGGGCCCACGTGTGTTCCCAGGATAGGGGTGGCATTGATGGTGAGGACTGGCTCTGGTAGCTTCAATTCGCTGAGCCGTCGATGAAACTCGTCAGCGATTTCCGGTATATGGGTATAAAGGGTCGTCATGGACTCTATTTCTTCCAGTTGTTGGAGGTGGATGATCAGTCGCTCAATGGCGCTTGCTCGGGTACGGGTATAGCCAAGAGAAGTAATCCGGCCCTGAAATATCCTCAGCAGCGGCCGGAGACGGAGGAACTTGCCGATGGTCCCCCGCGCCCACCCGACCCGGCCGCTGAGCCTCAGGTATTGCACGGTGTCGAGGGCAGCAAGGAGATGAACCCGGTTTCTCAGGTTGGCGACCAGCTTCTCAATCGCTGCCGTGTCGGCGCCATCCCTCGCTGCCTGGGCAGCCCGCACAACGATCCACCCCAGGCCCATGCTCAACTGCCCGGCGTCCAATGCCCGGAAGGGTCGCGCACCGGCCCCCTTGACCAGATCCCAACCATTCAGCGCCGACTGGCGCAGCGCGCTCAGTTGATCCGGCGGATGGATGGAGATGATTCCTGATGCGGTGCTCAGCAGTCTCTGATACGCCTCGGCAAACATCCCGGCCGGCGGAGCGGCCGTGGTGGGATGCGCCCCGCCCGACGCAAGCCGCTCATAGAATTCCGAGCGCGACATCTCTTCCTGGTCCAGATAGCTCTCAGTCCCAAAGTTGACATAGCACGGCACAACATGTATACCCCACTTTTCCGCCAACTCGGGGGGGATATCGGAGGTACTATCGGTAACAATGCCTAACCTGCTCACCGCCAACCTCATTCAGCGCCAAGGATATAAAAGTAATGCGGCTGCCCACCATGGATGACCTCGATCTCCAAATGAGGATACCACTCCTGGATCTTGTCAGCCATTTCCCCTGCCTCCTGGGCAGTCGTATCAACGCCATAGTACAAGGTCAGCAGTTCTCGTTCTGCAGTACCCATCCCTTCCAGCGTCTCCTTGACGACGGGCTCCACTTGAGGTCCGGCACACCAGATATTGCCGTCGGCCAGTCCCAGGATATCGCCCTCCTGAACCGCAACCCCTTTGAACTCCACCTGGCGTGTGGCAGTCGTTATCTCTCCCGCCGACACCTCACTGGCCGCGGCCTCCATCGCCTCCACCACAGCATCCAGGTCGCCGTCCGGCTCGAGCGCTAGCAAAGCACTCACCCCCTGAGGGACGTTGACCGTTGGCACCACCCTTGCCTGTTTGCTGCTAACTTGGCAGGCCGTTCTGGCAGCCATAACGATGTTCTTATTGTTGGGCAGGACAACGACCTTGTCAGTGTCGAGCGCCTCTATCGCCGTCACGATCTCCTCGGTGCTGGGGTTCATGGTCTGTCCCCCGGAAACAATCCTGGCAGCCCCCAGGCTGACAAACGCTTCCGCAATGCCCGACCCCGGTGCAACCGCAATCGAGGCGATCTGCCCGGGCTCGATTTCCTGCTTTTGCATCAAGAGCGCCGCCGGCCCGGCAGCCCTGTCGCCGCCTCTCTGTTGATCCACCTGATCGAGGAGGTTTTCCATGTGGACATTGACCACAGTGCCCAGCGTCTCTACGAACTCTATGGGTTCGTAACGCATCTCCTTGGGGAGGTGAATATGCACCCGGCAGAGGTCATCTCCCTGACCTAGCTGGATGGAGGTCCCCAGCATCTCCAGCCGGTTGTAGAACGAGCTCAACTCCAGTTCCCGGCGAGGACGGAAATCAACTACTACCTCCCAGTCCTGCCCAGGCTCGACCGCTTCCATGGCTGCCCCCACTGCCTCGAGATCCAGGGGCTGGAACTCGCGGGCCAGAGCCGTATCTAGGGGCTCCCCATTCATGAACCGAAGCATCCCTTCCAGGATGATCGCCAGGCCCTCTCCACCGGCGTCAACCACCCCGGCGTCGGCCAGTACCTGGAGCAGTTGAGGGGTCTCGGCCACTGCCTGGTGACAGCGTCGGACCACCTGGTCAAGAGCATCGGCCAGGTCATCGGTGGATTGGGCGGCAGTCTCGGCCGCCTCGCTTGCCTGGCGAATCACGGTTAGGATCGTTCCCTCCACAGGCTTGACCACGCCGTTGTAGGCTGTGTCAGACGCCTCTCGCATAGCAGCGGCAAACTGCTGGACGTCAAATGCTTCCACGGACTCGATCTCGTGGGAAAAACCACGCCATATCTGCGATAGAATCACACCCGAATTGCCGCGCGCACCCATGAGCGCGCCGCGAGCCACTTTTTGAGCGATTCTTCCGGCATGATTCGTATCATCCTCAGCTATCTCTTTGTAGGCTGAGCGCATGGTCAACAACATGTTGGTCCCCGTATCGCCATCGGGAATGGGGAAAACGTTGAGCGCGTTGATCGCCTGGTGATTGCGATCCAGCCAGGTCAATCCGGCTTTTATCAGCCGTTTCAGCCCCCGCCCTTCGCATTGAGTCATGCGCCCTTCCGCTCGGTCCGTATCCTGTTGACTCGTCACAAGGTCCTCCCAATTGGGGCGATCGGCGAGGATGTTTCCATCCACAACGATCGAACTCGCCTAGTCCGGCCCGCTGAACCGCAGACCGTTCACATAGACGTTTACCTCTTTAGCAGGAAGCCCCAGGGACTTTTCGACGTGAAAACCAACGCTATTCTTGATACTGTTGGCAACCGCCGAGATGCGCATGCCATATTCGACAATGACATAGACATCTATACCGATCTCATCGCCAACAATGGAAATGTCAATCCCCTGATGACCCTCTTTGCTCAACAGGTGGGAAATGCTCTCGGTCAAGTTTTTGTTCGCCATGTCCACCACACCGTAGCACTGGCGTACAGCATGGTTCACAACGCTGGCGATGGCGGCCGGTGCGACTTCAACTCGCCCCAAGCTCCTCTCGTCATTTGACATAATTGCTCCTCATTGTGCTTGCGTGAACACCCAGGTTGTGGTAAACTCTGACTCCTGGCGACCGTGTTCTGGTCGCCTTTACCTTGTAGCTTTGAGGACAGTGACAATGGCCCGGTGTGACAGATGTGGCAAAGCAACGCGTTTCGGGCATAATGTAAGCCACTCGAACGTGCGAACAAAGAGACGGTTCAAGCCCAACATCCAACGTGTGACCGTAACCGAGGGTAATCGCCGCGTGCGCAAGTCGATTTGCACAAAGTGCATCAAGACAATGAGTCGAAACGCCTAGCGGCCGATTGAATGTCACCTGGGGCCAGCCGGATTGACGGGCTGGCCTTTTTTTTTGCTCGCGTTCTGTGTGCATAACAGGATCAATGATACCGTGTTGAAGGGGAACGGGCAAGCGAGGTAACCGGCGGATCATCGGGCTTGCCTGTTTGCGACCTGTTTCGCGCGTCGCCGATTCTTCGACGCTTCAACTGTCCACACCCAGCCTCAATGTCGATTCCCCGTCGCTGGCGGAGCGTATGGGGGATTCCGTAGCCGGTGAGAATCTCCTGAAATCCCGTGATCTCTTGGAGTCTGGGCCGCTGACCATTAAATGGCAAAGCCGGGTTCAGGGGAATCAGGTTGACGTGGCATAGCATACCCGCGATAAGCCTGCCCAGCGCATGGGCCTGTTCCGGTGTGTCATTCATCCCCTTGATCAGTGCCCATTCATAGGTAGTGCGCCGGCCGGTCCGCTCTGAATACTCCCGGCCGGCTGCCACCAACTCGGCCACGGACCAACGCCGTGCGGCCGGCACCAGTTTTGTGCGCAACACGTCGGTGGCCGCGTGAAGACTGATGGCCAGCCCCACCTGGAGTCCTTCAGTCGCCAACTGGCGGATCTGAGGCACCAGCCCCACAGTAGATATAGTGATGCGCCGGGCGCCCAGACCGAAACCGGTCGCATCAACCAGGCGGCGTACGGCCTCTATGGTGGCATCATAATTGTGTAGCGGTTCACCCATTCCCATGAACACCACGTTGGTCAGCTTGCTCCCCGACCGTCGCAAATCCCGCTCAAAGCCGAGCACTTGGGCAATGATCTCCCCGGCCGTCAGATGCCGGGTCAGTCCCATATGGCCCGTGGCGCAAAACACACACCCCATTGCGCACCCCACCTGGCAGGAGATGCACAGCGTTCGGCCGGGCGTACGGCGCTGGTAGCTCATCAGCACCGTCTCGATGGTCTCGCCGTCCGGCAATTGGAGCAGCCATTTCTCGGTCTTTTCATCGGCCGACCGTTGCACGTCCACCAGGGTCAGCCCGCCCACGCGCGCCGCACTGGATAACTTCTCCCGCAACGGCAAGGAGAGATTGGTCATCTCGGCCGGTCCGGTTGCCAGATGGCGGTAGAGCCATTGCCACACCTGCCCGGCGCGCCACGAAGGTTCTCCCCACTCGGCTAGTAGGTCGATCAACTGCTCGAACGCAAGCGAGTAGAGATCGATCCTCATCTGCCGAACAGCCCCCGAAGCATCGCCTCACCTCTCCAGTGCCATCGACAGCATCCCAATGTCATCAAACACCCAGTCGGGTCGAATCGGCGATCCGGCCAAGAGTTCCTTGCTGGTCACTCCGGAGAGAACCAGGATGGTTCTCAAGCCGGCGTTCTTGCCCCCCAGAATGTCGGTCTCCAATCGATCGCCAACCACGGCGGTCCCGTGGGGGTCGGTTCCCAACCAAGCCAACGCCTGTTGGAACATCAGCGGCTCTGGCTTGCCTACGATGGTGGGTTCAACACCACTGGCCGCGCTTATCGCCGCCAGCACAGCTCCTGCGCCCGGCAGAGACCCGGAAGGCGCGGGGAACGTCAGATCGGGATTGGTGCCGATA
>DAOUVM010000273.1 GCA_030667645.1 Ardenticatenales bacterium
AGCGCCCGATCCAGATTCCGTCGGGAGATATCCAGCAGCAGTCCGAGGAAACTAGGTACGCGGCGCGTGTACCAGACGTGGGCAACTGGGGCCGCCAATTCAATATGCCCCATGCGTTCCCGGCGCACAGAAGCACGAGTGATCTCTACGCCGCACTTGTCACAGATGATCCCCTTGTAGCGCACATTCTTGTATTTGCCGCAATAACACTGCCAATCCTTGGTGGGGCCAAAGATCGCCTCGCAGAACAAACCATCCTTCTCCGGCCGAAGCCGACGGTAGTTGATCGTCTCTGGCTTGGTGACCTCTCCGTAACTCCACTCCTTCACACGCTGTGGCGAAGCCAGGCTAACTCTGAGTGCCTCAAATCTTTTCGATTCCACCGCTCTGCTCCCGAGATGTCTGCTGTTGCTCCACGCGCATGTGCTCGGTTGGTGTGCGCCTCAACCGACCAAAAAAAGCGCTGGAGGGTGGAGCAACCTCAGCGCTCTTACTTTACATAGTATGGGTGCCACATTGACATTTGGGCTCAATTATACAGATGGGAATCATGCTGTCAAGGCAAGTTTGTGCGGTCACTGCGCGCTGTTCCGCACACCCGTACCCATCCGTCTCGCCCGCAGCATGGAATTTGCTATAATGGACAAATGACCCATCCCCCCTAGGCAGGACGGAGAGGAAAGCGGAACATGCGAAAACCCATCATTGCCGGAAACTGGAAGATGAACCTGACGATTTCACAAGGACTCGCTTTTGTGTCGTCGATCAAGGATGGCCTCAACGCGATTGAGACTCTGGATCGAGTGATTGCCCCTCCTTTTGTGGCGCTGCCCGCTCTGGCAGACCTTCTCAGGGAGAGCCAGATCGAACTGGCGGCCCAGAACATGCACTTTGCGGAAAAGGGCGCCTTGACCGGCGAGACCGCGCCCGGCATGCTGACGGGCCTCTGCCGCTATGTGATCCTGGGTCACTCGGAGCGTCGGGGTTTATTCGGCGAGACGGACCAAGGGGTCAACAGAAAGCTGCACGCGGCGCTGACTCACGATCTGATCCCCATAGTCTGCGTCGGTGAGAATCTGGAGCAGAACGAGGCCGGCAGTACGGGCACCCTTATCTCCGGTCAGGTGCGTGCCGCACTGGCTGGTGTATCGGCGGCCGACGCCCATCGGGTGGTGGTAGCCTACGAGCCCATTTGGGCAATCGGCACCGGTAGAGCGTGTGATCCCGATGCGGCCCAGCACGTAATCGGCGCCATAATCCGGGGTGCCCTCCGAGAACTCTTTGGTGACCAACCGGCCGAGCAAGTTCGCATCCAGTATGGCGGTAGCGTCAAGGCCGACAACATCACCAGTTTCATGCGCCAGCCGGATATCGATGGGGCGCTGATCGGCGGAGCCAGTCTCAAAACATCATGGGTCGAGTTGAATCAACGAGCAGCAGAGGCCAGGGTCTGACTTGACCTTCCTGCTGGCACTCGTAACCCTCATTCTCCTCCGAGTGACGGAGCGATGGATCCACCACCACCTGCAGTTGATCGGACACCGTCTCACCGGGAGTGAAACGGCCGCTCTGTCCATTTACGCCATCATCTTCTTTCCCGGTGTTGTGCTGCACGAGTTGAGCCACTGGCTGTTCGCAAAATTGTGTGGCGTACGGACCGGTCGCATTTCACTGCTGCCATCGGTGGGAAAGACAGGGAATCTGCATCTCGGCTCGGTAGAATACTCTGCAACCGGCCTCGACCCATTCCGGGAAAGCCTCATCGGCGCGGCGCCGCTAATGATAGGCTGCACCATGCTGCTGCTCATCGCGAACCATCTATTTGGAGTACCGGCGGCAAGAGCCGCTCTGTCAAGCGGAGACCTAGACGGATTTCTGAATCTCCTTCGCACTGGCTTTCGCACTCCTGATTTCTGGCTCTGGTACTATCTGGCTTTCACGATCGCCAACGCCATGATGCCCAGCCCGGCCGACCGCAGAGCTTGGCCCGCCTTGATGCTCATCATCGCTCTGATGGCCGGACTATTGGTGGTGCTCGGATTGGGTGACCTGGCTGTCGAGGGTATGCGAGGGCTTTTCACCCTGGGGATCAGCTACCTGGCAACCGCCTTTGCTTTCACCATCTGCATCAATCTACTCATGATCGCGATCATGGTCCTGCTAGAGAGGCTGCCGGGTCTGCCGAGACGGTAAACCGGCTGTCAGTCGTTCCTCGCCGCTTCGCGCCCTCGGGGCCCCTGCCGAGTGACAAAGACGATCACAGCCAGCACTATCAACCCCATGACTCCCATCGCAAGGAGCTTGAACAGCCGCGACGAGGTAACCAGCGTCAGAGTCCCAAAACAGGCGCAGAAGGAATAATACGCCAGGACGATTGTCCGCTGTGAGATCCCCATGTCCTGCAGCCGAAAGTGCAAATGGCCCCGGTCCCCCAGAGCAGGGCTGCGCCCGTGCCGCGCCCGACTGACGATCTGCCAGGCCCCATCGAGTATGGGTCCTCCCATTACCAGCAGTACGGCCGCCATCTTGGCCCCACCAATGATGCTCAACGCCCCCAACGTGAATCCCATCCACAACGCACCACCCCCGACAAACACGCGGGCCGGAAAGAAATTGTAGGGCAGGAATCCGCAGGTCGCTCCCAGGAGAGCGAGCGGCAGCAGTGCTACGCTCTGCTGAGGCGGATCCAGGCGAAAAGCAGCGTTGATGAAAAGGACCGCCGATGCTATCGCCGTCACCCCAATTGCCAACCCATCTAGGCCGTCCAACCAATTGATTGTGTTGGTCATGCCCATCAACCAGAACAGAGTGAAAAGAACCGTGAACCAGACAGGAAACTGGCGTGTCCACTGGCCAGTGAACGGATTATTCACATATTCGATTATGATCAGGTGAACGATAGCGATCGCGGCCGCAACTAGCTGCACCAGCAACTGCGGCCAAGGGCCAAGTTCACGCCAATCGTCCACTAGGCCAACCACCAAGAGTATAGTCCCGCCAAGCAGCAGTCCAGTCAGCCGGACAACCTCATTGGGGTCCCCGCGCTCAATGGGCAGGAGCTGAGCCAGCGCGACGGCAGCCATGAACGCCAGGTAAAGCGGAAGGGCTCCCAGTTTGGGCACGGGTTGGGAGTGCCTATGCCGGCCGCCGGGAGTTGCCGTGACTCCCAAGTGGCAGGATAGTCGCCTCACCAGGGGGGTCAGCCCAAGGGAGATGACAAAGGCGATCAGGAAAGTGATAATGTAGGAGCTCACTCAGCCAGCCACCCATCCAGATCCACAGGAGCATAGGTGACTTTGTCAAAGCCCGCACGTTCCCTGTCCCAGGGAATCGTTGCATCCAGCCCCATTTTGGCCGTGCAAGCCTTTTTTCCAGGATTCTGCACGCCGGACGGGTCAAGACTGCTCCCGGGTTGCCCGGAAAGAACCATCAGGTCCTTGTCGGCCTGAAAGCGGGTAGCAATGGCCCACTCGACCTCGCCCGGATCGTGTATGTTTACATCCGTGTCCACGACGACCAGATGTTTGAGCGACCCGTGCCCACGGAGCGCAGCCTCAATTGCCCTCCGGCCGTCATCCGGTCTCTGTTTGTCGATCTGCACCACAGCATGCAGCCAACTAGCCCCGCCCGGGGTGATCAGCACGCCGGTGCAGCAGGCCACACGGTTCACCTCGGCAAGAATGGTCGGTTCGCGTGGCATCCCCATCAACAGCTTGTGCTCCAGCCCCCCCGGTAACAGGCCATGATAGATGGGGTGTTGCCGGTGGGTAACGGCGTCGATTTCGATCACCGGCTGTTCTCGTACTCTATCCATCGTTTCCGTCAGGTCAGGGAATGGCCCTTCGCAAGCCATCCGTGTGGTGATTCGTCCCTCTAACACGATCTCGGCCTCAGCCGGTACCTGAAGGTCCACCGTGCGGCACTGGACCAGCGGGGTAGGTGCCAGCGCTTGAGCAATTCCCAGTTCGTCCACACCGGGCGCCGGGGAGATTGCCGCCGCCAGGTTGACGTGCAACGGCACTCCGATGCAGATGGCGCACGGCAGAGCACCGTCCATTTCGCTCTCACCGGAAAAAGCAGCCCTGCGCCAGGCAGACTCGGTTCCCCGGTTTTCTACCAACCGCGCCGCAAATGTACGTTCGTC
>DAOUVM010000268.1 GCA_030667645.1 Ardenticatenales bacterium
GCGGGATCTGGCAGGGAACTTGCACCTTGTATCGGCAGGAGATGTGGCTTTGCGAACCGGCGCAAGAACAGCGACTTGACATACCTGCCAAATCGCCGTATCATCAGCCCTGAGTCAGATTAGCACTTGTTGAGGAGTAACTTCCCGTTCTGAATGGTGATTCACGGGTAGAGTGATCACAGAAGGACCAAGTTGTTTCTGAACAAGCACCTGGCATCGTCCTCAGGGTGGCTGGAGGAGGAGATAGACAATGTTGGATTATGACCAGCTTCGTCGCTCAAGCTCCGGACGGAGGACATACTGAGCAACCGCTCTGCCGGCGGTGGGAGCGGAAGGCGTGGACTAGCTGAATTTCCCGTCCGATTGTTGTCCATATTGGTAGAGTCAATTTCAGTTAAAAGGAGGTAGTTCAATGGATTTTCAAGATGTTCTTACTCAACTATCAGGCCTCATCGGCGAGGGCTTTCTCAACCTGCTGGTCGGGATAGGTATTCTGCTCGTTGGCTGGTTGGTGGCTCTCATAGCCTCTGCTGCGGTCCGGGGTGTGCTTCGCCGGGCGACTCTGGACGACCGTCTGGCGCAGGCGATTGGCGGAGGCAGGGAAAAGGCTGGCCAAGAAATAGAAAAGTGGACCGGCCGGGGCGTGTTCTACCTGATTATGCTCTTTGCGCTGGTGGCCTTTTTTCAAACCCTTAACCTGACCACGGTTGCCGAACCGCTCACCGCCCTACTGGACCAGGTATTTGCCTTTGTCCCCCAACTCGTCGCAGCGGTGCTGATTCTGGTCATCGCTTGGATTATCGCCAGCGTGGTCAGGTTCGTCGTCCTGCGCGCCGTCCGGCTCTTCAAATTGGAAGAACGGCTGACTGATAAGGCAGCACTGGATGAGCGGGTCTCCATTGGCGAACCCATGGCTACGGCCGCCTTTTGGTTCATCTTTCTTCTCTTCTTGCCGGCAATGTTGAGCACCCTGGGCCTGGAAGGGCTGGTGGAGCCGGTGCAGCAGATGTTCGCCAAGGCCTTGACCGCGCTTCCCAACGCCTTTGGCGCGGCCATCATCATGCTGGTGGGCTGGTTCATCGCCCGCATCGTCCGGCAAATCGTCGTCAATTCGCTGGCGGCGGCCGGGGCCGACAAACTGGGCGAGCGTATGGGCCTCACTACTCAGCCGCTCTCCAAAGTCATCGGCGCCATTGTCTACACCCTGATCCTAATCCCCACCCTGATTGCCGCCCTCAATGCCCTCAAGATCGAGGCCCTCTCTGACCCGGCGGTGGCAATGCTGACGACGGCCCTCAGCGCAGTCCCAGCCATCTTTGGCGCAGTATTGGTTCTGGCCTTGGCCTACGTCGTTGGACGGCTGCTGTCCAGTCTGGTCACCAACCTGCTGATCGGCCTGGGATTCAACCAATGGCCGGAAAAGCTGGGGCTAAAGGTACAGCCGGTGGAAGGACAGCGCACCCCGGCCGAGATCGTCGGGTACATTGCCTTGGTGGCGATTATGCTGTTCGCTGCCATTGAAGCGGCCAACATGTTGAACTTTGACATCCTGGCCGAGATGATCGCCAACTTTGCCAGATTTGGCGGTCAAGTCATTCTGGCACTAGCCGTCTTTGCCATCGGTCTTTACCTGGCGAACCTGGTGCGGGGCGTGATCATCAGCGCCGGGGGGCAACGAGCGGTATTTGGCGCCAATGTGGCCCGTGTTGCCATTCTGGTGCTGGTGGGGGCCATGGCCTTACGGCAGATGGGCATCGCTAACGAGATTGTCAACCTGGCCTTTGGCATCCTGCTGGGGACGTTGGGTGTCGCAGCCGCGCTGGCCTTTGGCCTGGGAAGCCGAGACGTTGCCGCCCGCGAGGTCGAAAAGTGGTTTCGGGTGGTGCAAGAAGAGCAATCCACAGAACAAGAATCAGGGTGAACTCGCTTGTTTTTCCTGACATTGTGAGCTAATTGCTGAGGAGTACCCCTCTGGGGATGGTTCATTTGATTCTGGATGTCAGTGGCCTGGGCCTGGAGGTTGGCGCAAAAGTGCAGTTCGACATCGGGTACAGCGCGCTGCTCCGGGCGATGACGTCGCCCTAGTTGGAAAAGGTGTATCTGCCCCGATCGCACCTGACGGCATGAGGGTCTTCCTCGTGTTGACCGTCTACTCGCCTGTGCAGCGCACCCATCGGCCCGCTTACGTCGTCAAGCAAGGCGAGCGCTCCACATCGTTTGACGTGCCGGAGCGTGTTGACAGCATCCTGTCTGCCATCAACGAGCAGGAGTTGGGGCCAGTCATCGCTCCTGATGACGCCGGACTTGAGCCGATCCGCGCCGTTCACGGCACGGGTATGATCGAGTACCTGATGACCGCATACGAGCGGCAGAATGCAAAAGCCGGAGTCTCGGTGCCCGTGTTCCCAACCTTCTTTCCGCCTTCAGGGCAACGGCGGCATCCAGGTTGCTTCGAAGGACAAAAGGGGTTCTGCTGTACACACACGGGGATGCCAATAGACGAGGACACCTGGAAAGCGGCGGTGGTTTCGGCCCACTGTGCAATTGCCGGGGCGAGGGTTCTGCGATCTGGAGAATCAACTGTATAAGCTCTATGCCGTCCACCGGGGCATCACGCTGGCCCCGACTTCTTTTGCGGCTACTGCCATCTGAATAACGCGGCCATTGCTGCACAGATGTTGCGTGAACACGGCGAACGAGTTGCCATCCTGGACATAGACTGCCATCACGGAAATGGCGCCCAGGCCATCTTTTGCTCAGAGCCAGGCGTATGGTATGGCTCTCTTCACATTGACCCTGTTACAGACTACCCTTTCTTCGCCGGTTATGCAGATGAGGTTGGCATAGGAGCAGGTGAGAGTACAAAATTGAGCTTCGACTTGCGTCGCCAGTAGCGGCGGAACAGCTCCCAATGCCAGCGCAAAAGGGTGTCAGGCTGGACGATGTGTAGGGCTTGCTTCCACAACCGGGTGCATCGGGCCAGGAGAACGAGACGAACCCGATCGCCGCTCGTCAACTTGTACCGTTTCACCTGACGGTTGAGCACGATCAGTTGCTGTCGCAGGATTGCGTTCTCGGCGAACAGGTCAGCGCGGCTGCGGGTTATATCTGAAAATGGGCGAAAAACCATGGAACTGGCCTGCAACACGCTCCGTGTATGCCCCTGCGTGTACCAGGCCTGCCATACTGAGAACTGCTGTCCGAGCTTCTGACGTGAGTTCGGGCCCGCCAACCAAATTGGTCAAAGCGAGAGCAGACGGGGGGCCGGCGGTACGTGGGGGCCGCGCTTGCCCGGTGCCTGTGCCCAGGTACAATTCGTTGATCATGGGATCACCACTGCTCTCTGTCGAACAGATTCAGGCCAGATTGACCACCCGGGTCATGGGCCAGCAGATCCACTATTTTGCCTCGGTCGGCTCGACCAACGACGAAGCAAAACGGCTCGCGGCCGCCGGTACTCCGGAGGGAACGCTCGTATTTGCCGGCGAGCAAACCGCCGGCCGGGGACGACTGGGTCGGCGTTGGAATGCCCCGCCCAATCTCTGCCTGCTGATGTCGCTGGTCTTCCGTCCCTCGTTGCCGCCGGCCCAGGCCGCGCGCCTCACTATGCTCTGCAGCATCGCCATCGCCGAGGCCATCCAATCACAAACCGATCTACCCGTGGGCATCAAATGGCCCAACGATCTCGTCGTTGCTGGACATCCATCCTCCGACCCGCGATCCCGCGCGCCCCTCTCGCGAGATCTGGATGCAGCGCACCACCGAAAACTCGCTGGGATTCTGACCGAGACCATGGTGGCAGGAACCGATCTCACCGCTGTCGTTGTAGGCATGGGAGTAAACGTCAACGTAGAACCGGCCGCACTCGGACCTGTGATGACGCCAGCGACCAGCTTGCTGGCAGAGTTGGGGCGGCCAGTGGATCGGGTCTCCCTCTTGCTGGCCACCCTGAAGCAGATCGAATCACGCTACGGGCAAGTGGCAGGTGGGCAGATTCACGACGACTGGCGTCAGCGGCTGGTGACCCTGGGGCATCAAGTGACGGTGACCGTCTCGGGTGAGCAGCTTTCCGGTGTGGCAGAGGACGTAAACCCGGATGGCGCATTATCGGTGCGGGATCTGGCAGGGAACTTGCACCTTGTATCGGCAGGAGATGTGGCTTTGCGAACCGGCGCAAGAACAGCGACTTGACATACCTGCCAAATCGCCGTATCATCAGCCCTGAGTCAGATTAGCACTTGTTGAGGAGTAAC
>DAOUVM010000064.1 GCA_030667645.1 Ardenticatenales bacterium
GATCTCTATGGGGCATTTGTGGACATTGGGATAGGTCGAGACGCGCTGATCCATATCAGCAAACTAAAGCGCGGCCAAGTCAATCGGGTGAGCGAAATCCTGTCTGAAGGTGACCAGATCTCCGCATATGTGGACAAGGTGGAAAAGGAAGCCGGCAGGGTCAGCTTGACGATGATCAAACCATTGGATGTGACTTGGGGAGATCTCAAAAAGGGAAACACCTACCAGGGCAAGATCACACGATTGGAACCGTACGGAGCTTTTGTAGACATTGGTGCAGAACGCCCCGGCCTGGTGCACGTCAGTGAATTGGGGGAAGAGTTTGTGCGGCACCCGAACGAACTGTATTCGGTGGATGCCGACATTGCTGTTCGGGTTGTGAATTTCGATCGCAAGAAGCGACGCATTGACCTGACCATAGCTGACAACGACCCGGACGAGGAAGCGGGCGAGGACGAAGAAGAGATCGAGGACACCTCAACGGCGATGGAGATCGCTCTCCGCAGGGCGCTTGAGGGGACAGATACGCCCCTCGCCGAAGGGAGGAGACCGCAGTCTCAGCGTCCCGGTACCCGCAGGCGCAGCAAACGGTCGCAAGATGACCTGCTCGCCCGCACCTTGAGGCGTCGAAAGTCCTGATCCTTGGCAGCACACATCAGGTTCTGTGCGGCGGGTCGATTGTGACCCGCCTTTTTTTCCTCCCAGTGTTGGCTGCATATTGTGGACAGAGGGGCGCGACCTGCAGCAACAGGGAATAGGGGTGGTGAAGGTCAACAAGATCCTAGAGTTGGTGAACGGATACGCCGGTTCCGGCGGGGTTGAGCTTGTCCAGAAAGCCTATGCCCTGTTGACCACGGTCCTACCGCCTGAGAGTTCGCTTGGCCCAATTCCACCGCTCGAAAAGGCCACTGCAGCAGCAGGGGTACTGACCAATCTGGAGAGCCGAAGCGAAAGCGTAGCGGCCGCCTTGCTCGTTGACTGCCCAGAGCATGCATGTGCGACCGACCTGATGGAAGAAGAGGTGGGAGAAGGGGTCGCGCGACTGGTCGCGGGCGTCCGGCGCATGCGAAACAGCCCCTACCTGGCCAGTCTGAGCAATCGATCGCGATCGAACCGGGCACGGGCCGAGATCTATTATGCGTTCGTCGACGCACTGGAAGATCCACAACTGGTGCTGATCGAACTTGCTCACCAGTTGGGCAGAATACGCCAGGTGACGGCATTTCCCCAAGATGAGCAGGAGCGAATCGGCCACAAAGTTCAACAGATCTATGCTCCGCTGGCCGACCGGCTGGGCATCTGGCGCCTAAAGTGGGAGTTGGAGGACCGGGCCTTTCGCATCATCCGGCCAGAAGAGTACCACGAAATAGCCCGGGCTCTCAACCAACATCGGGCCGCGCGTGAAGCGGGAATTCAACAGATGGCCGGGACTCTGACCAAAGAGCTTGACAAGCTTGAGATCCAGGCCGACGTCTCCGGCCGGCCGAAGCACATCTCGAGCATCTACCGCAAGATGCAACGCAAGGGGGTGCCATTTGAGGCCATCTATGATGTTCGCGCCCTGCGCGTGCTAGCAAGCGATATTCCGGTTTGCTATCAGGTGCTGGGCGTGGTTCACAGGCTGTGGACTCCAATACCGGGCCAGTTCGATGACTATGTGGCGGTTCCAAAGAGCAACGGTTACCAGTCCCTGCACACCGCGGCAACCGATGTTAACGGGAAAACGCTGGAGGTGCAGATTCGCACCCGTGAGATGCACGAGACGGCCGAGTTGGGGATTGCATCGCACTGGCGATACAAGGAGCATCCGGGTTCGAAAAAGACAACGCGTGGGAAGAGAGTGGCAGCAGAGAGAGCCATGGACGAGAAACTCGTCTGGCTACGCTCGCTGCTGAAGGATCCTGAGGAGCACGGCCGAGAGGGTGTGCGCGTCGAGCCACCCAGAGCCGCATTCGCGGCCGATGCCGGCGGTGTCTTTGTCTTTACGCCCATGAACGACATGATTCGGCTTCCATCCGGCGCCACGCCAATTGACTTTGCCTACCGAATCCACACCGAGTTGGGCCACCGATGTTCCGGGGCCCGAGTCAACGACCGGATTGTGCCGCTCGACTACCGGCTCATCAGCGGAGATCGGGTCGAGATAGTCACCAGGAAACGTGGTGGTCCGAACATCAACTGGCTGAGCCTGAAACGAGGTTTTGTCCGAACGCGGGATGCTCAGAAGAAAATCGGCGCCTGGTTCCGACGGCAAGAGCGTGAGAAGAATATCGTCCGCGGGCACGATATTCTTGAGCACACCCTGGCCAAGCTTGGAAAATCATCCCTCTCGTTCGACGAGGTGACCCGATCCCTGGAGTTGGACCGAACGGATGAGATGCTGACGCAGATCGGGGCGGGCAGGATCTCGGTCGAGAAGATCCGATCGATGTTAACAGACCCGGGCAGACTCTCCAAGGATGACCTGGCCCGCCAGGCCGAAACCGAGCTGGTCACCGAAGAAGAGGAGACCAAGACGCTCATCGAAAAGAAAGCCGGCTCCACAGAGGTCACGGCTGGCCGGGGATTGCAGGTGGCCTCGACGGTGGGGCTGCACTCTCGGCTGGCCAAGTGCTGCTACCCAGTCCCGCCAGAACAGATCGTGGGCTATGTCACGCGCGGGTACGGGGTAACCATCCACCTGGCGGATTGCCCCAACCTGAACGCGGCTCGGGATCAGGAACGTGTTTTCCCCGCCCACTGGGGAGAGGCCGATGGCCAGACGTACCCTGTCATGGTGATCGTCGAGGCGCTCAACCGGCAGGGATTGATGGCAGATATCGGGCAGGCAATTGCGATAGAGCATTTGGACATCACCGAAGCCAGGGCGAAAAAAAAGGCCCACTGGGCCGTGTTCGAGCTACTGCTGGAAGTAGCCGATGCGGACCAACTGAACAGGATCCTGGAAAAGCTCGATCGGACCAAGGGGGTGCGAAAGGTGTACCGGAGGAAAGGCTAGCCGGCCTTGCTCCTGGGGTCAAGGCAAGAATCGTCCGGTCCACACACGTGCAGGACCCTGGCCTGGCACCTCTCTTCCAGCGCCCGCTCCAAAACGTGCCAATCCACCTGCTCAACTCGCAGCGTGAGCGTCAAGAGGTCTTTGGACGCCCCGGCGGTGGCAAGAGACACGATATTTCCCCCGACGGCAGCAATGGCGCCCGCGAGTTTGGCAAGCTGACCAGGCGCGTTGACTACTTCCACCGTCATCCGGATCGCCGAACTCCCGCCGCCCAAAATGCTGACCAACTGACGAAAGATGTCGGTGCCAGTGATTATCCCCACGAGTGCACCGTCTTCCACAATCAGGAGCCGGTCGACTCGTTCTTCCAGCATGGTCCACGCCGCGTCTTCCAGCGGAACGTCCGGCCGGATGACAACGACATGAGGATTCATCACCTGCTGAACCGTGAGATGAACACCGTAGAAATCCGGCGTTCGGGGTTCGAGTATTTCCACGGCGGGCGGGGAAGCAGCGGCGAGGTCCTTATCGGTAACAATCCCCACCAGCTTTCCGTTTTCCGTGACCACCGGTAGACTGTGAAAGTGGGCGGCCTTGAGAATCGCGACCGCCGCCAAGAAATCACTTCCCGGCCGAATTGTGACCGGGTTGGATGTCATGTGTTCCCTCACCAGCACGTACTGTATCTCCCTCTTGGCACCAAATCAACTAAAGAAGATTCTATGCCAACTCTACCGGCGCGTCAAGCGTTGATCCTGATGTTCAGACAAGAGTTCGGATAATCACCATTCTCGGTCTTCTAGTCGCCAAAAAACGGAGGGCGGGGGGTGTGTGCAGGGCGCTTCGCGCTCTGCACACACCCCCCGATACCTCTACGTGATCGGAGGAACCGATTGTGCCCGAACTCTTGTCCGAAGGCCAGTTGATCAAGAGAGTGTAGACCAACAGGCCGGGCGCCGTCCCAGGTGCGTTTCCGATGCTGCCCAGGGACAGATGGCAGGGGGTCCAGACCGAGCCTGAACCGCAGTTGACCAGGCATGGTGCTAATGCTATGATCTGATCAGAGGGATTCGAGCCATGGAGAACGTTCCAATAACACTCGGCGTCGCGCGAGATCGGTACCTGGAGCGCGCAACCCTGAAATCCAAACACACGGTTGCCGCGTACCGCCAGAGTATCGCTTGTTTCCTCGAATTCTTGGATGCCACCGCCGGTCAAGGCATGCTGCCGATACAGAGGTTGGACGGCCCTGCCATCACATTCCCGCTGGCGGCCCTGTCGCCGGGCGACGCGCCCGTGCTGCTCGCCTTTGCCGAGTGGCTCTTGAGCGGGCGAGGTTATGCCCCATCCACCGTGCGGCTCAGACTGGCAGGAGTTGGGCGGTGGTTGCAGTATCTAGACGACTATGATTGGCTACCGTCCGAGTTTCCGCTTTCCAAGGCACAACGGATCGTGCGAGATGAACTCCGCGCCCATCAAAGGACTCGCACGGGTGCGCCGGAACCTCCACGCGGGGTGCACGAGTTGCTGACGTACTATGATCGACTGCAACCGCCAAAGCGGCTGGCAGATCGGAATCACGAGGACGCGGCCTTTCGTCGTTGGGAGCTGACGCGGCTACGCAACCATGCCCTGGTGTGGGCGCTGGCAGAAACGGGCGGCCGGGTGAGTGAAGTGCTCTCGCTAAACCTGGATAGCCTGGCGCCTCGCGATCTGCGGCCAGCCACTGCAGGCGTGGCCCGGGTCCGAGTCACCGGCAAGGGGAAGCACGAATACGATCTCCGCCTGCACGATGCGCTGCCGGCGATTGCAGCCTATATCAAGGCGCGCGGGCCGGAACTGGTGGCGGAAGGAGGCAGAGTGCCCCTCTTTGTCAGCCACGATCCCCGCGCTGAAGGAAAACGGCTCAACCGAACAGCAGCGTGGCGGGTTGTGAGGGGAGCAGCGCGTGGACTGGGCCTGCGTCCGATTCACCCGCACGACCTACGCCATTGGAGAGCAACCCAACTGGTCAATGCCGGCCAGCCGTTGGATGTGGTACAAGACTATCTGGGCCACCGCTCGGTAGAGACAACCCGCGCATACTATGCCCACACCGACCCGCAGCGGGTAGACAATGCAGCCATGAACACGCCGGTGGGACCGGATTGACCGCGCGCCGGAACGGGAAGCTCGTATAACGCGCAGGTTAGGGCGCGAATCCGAGCACCCGGTTGTTGCCAGCATCAGACACGTAGATCGTCCCATCCTCACCAACCGCTATCCCGGTAGGCAGCGCCATCCCATCCGACTCGGTGCTGTATTGGCCAAAGCCGAACTGATACTCGCCGTCGGAATCAAAGACCAATACTCGGTATAGCTCGGGATCAGTGATATATACACGCCCGACCAGATCGGTCGCCAAGAAGGGTTTGTTGTTGACCGATTGCCCGAACCAGGCTTCGACCGGGAATTGCCGCACAAAGTTGTGATTCCGGTCAAAAACATCCACCCGGCCGTTCCAGGTATCCGCCACGTAGATCAGGCCGTCGGGACCCACGTCCAATCCCACCGGTTCGTCGATCTGACCATCCAGCGGACCACCCTGACCAAAGACATCTATGTGGCTACCATCCAGTCCGAATACCTGCACGCGCTTGTTGCCGGTGTCCGTGACATAGAGCAGACCGTCTGGACTGATGGCAACGTCACGCGGGCCGTAAAAGAAACCCATATCGCCGGAGATCTGGTCTGGTCCCACTTGGCGGAACTGTCCCCACACCTGTAGGGGTTCCCCCAAGGGGGAGAAGCTCTGGATCCGATGATTCCACGTGTCGGCCACGTACACCGTGCCGTCGGCCGCTACGGCGACGCCCCACGGTTCCTTGAACTGCCCGGCACCCAACGGAAGCGGACCGCTGCCATCCGGGTCCACGCAGCCGGCACCGCCCTCACCCAGGTCACAGAAACCACCCCATTCGCGGACAAATTGGCCATCGGTCCGAAAAACCTGGATCCGATGGTTGCCTGAATCAGCCACATAGATCAGGTCGTCCAAGCCCAGTGCGATGCCCCGCGGCGCCTGGAGCTGACCGGCCGCCGGTCCGGACTCTCCAATCACTTGGGCGGCGAGCAGGTCCGGCCGAAAAGCCTCTTCGTAGGGGTCCTCTATCGAGAACTCGGCCACAGATGGCCCAACACCATAGTCCCAAAGCTGGGCAGCCACGTCCTTGCGCACATAGAGCCGCATCTGATGTCGCAGCGGCCATGAGGCCAGGGAAAAATCCCGGCCGGTTACCTCAGCGTAGCGCGTATAGTCGCGGTTTACCAGAATATCCCACAGGGCGACCCGCATCTCCGGATCGGTGAGCGCCCCCTTGATCCGATCCCAGGTGAGGTTCTTATAATCCTCCATGGGCCACCACACAAAGGTGTACTCAAAGACATGAAATCGGTTGCCAACATAGGGATCCACCTTGGCCCAGTTCTTGTCGCCCACGAGGGCGATGGGAACATCAAGGCTGTCACGGCTCGGATTCTCGGCAAAGTAGACCTTGTTGGGATAGTTGCGCAGGTACCACCAGAAGGGCCAGGAGACATCATTGTCAAAGGCGATGCGGATGCCCAGGTCGCCATTCATCCGCATTGAGATCTCCTCAATCTGTTCCATGACCAACCTGGTCCCGGGAGCGCCATGAGCGTACACCATGTGCTCCTTGGCGGTATCATAATTGATGTAGCTGGCCATCCATGCAGCGCGCATAGTCAACACACTGAGGAATGCACAGCCGGACAACGCCAGAATCCGCAGCCCATCTCGCGCCGAGAGCCGGTCCACGAGACGGACGAGAGCAATGCTGCCCGCCACCATAACGACGAGCCCTCCAAGCGCCCGGCCGATGACAATCAGACTGTCCAGTTGCTGACTGCCCAGCTTGAGCTGCCCGGACACAACCGGCCCGATGCCAAGAACGAGAGCAGCGAGCAGGATCGGAGATAAAATGACCAGCGCCCACCCCCCTGTCTTCCAGATTGTCTCCCATCGGCCCGGGGTGGCAGACTGGAGCAGCCGACCGAGGCACCAGCCGGCGAGCAGGATCATGGGGATGGCAAAGTGAACCGTCAACCAGCCCATCTTTTCGCCCGCATAGGAGTAGACGGTCCAGGTCAGAATGGTCCACCAGAGGACAAAGGGGATAAACCCAAACAGGCTCTCTTGATCGTTGCGGTCTATGCGAAACCCGCGCGAGAAGAATCGACCGATCAGCGCCAAACCCCTGTCACGGACCGCCCAGACTACTCCGGCGACGACTGCCCCGATGAGGGGCAGGAACTCATATATGGGCACCAAGTAGAGGTAAAAGTAACTGGGCTGCCCACCGCGCTGCACTTCTTGCTGCACCAGCCAGTAACCCAGCGAGCCGATCCAGCCGGTGGCAAACCCCTGGCCGTTGGTAAAGACAGTGGTAAAGAGCACCGTGAAAATGGTGTAAAAAACGCCAGCCACTCCCAGCCAGCGTCGCCCATCCCACCAGAGCCCCACGACGGCCGAAACAGCAAGCATCGGCAGCAGAACGGCGGCCGAGCGGACCACTCCCGAGTTGGGAGCTTGCGCCAGACTGGTCACGGTCCAAGCAACGATGAGGGGAACCGTGATTGCATAGCCCACCGTCGCCCAGGTAATTGCGGGCAGCGAGGCGCGGCCGTCCATTGCACTCTGGGCACTCGCGCGCCTGCGATGCAGGAAAAAGAGAAAAAGCGGAACGACAAGCAGGTAGATCCACGCGGCCGTCAGCGCGCCACCCACGGCCAGAGACTGCAGGCTGAACGAGTAGTCCAAGGGGTCGACGCCGAGGAGTTTCAGGGGCACCGGAGCCACAAACGGCAATAGCAGGGTGCTGAACAGAATAATCAGGTCAAACTCGGCCATGCTGCGCACTTTGTCCCGCGCCCCCACCAGGGCAGCGATGACAGCAAGCGCGAGAGCCGCTGCGGAAACCACTCCGCCGACACCCTGTACGAACGTCCATTCCTGGCCGGGCGGACTTGCCTCAGCGGAGGCGACCGGCTCGGCTGCTGGATCGAGTGCCGCCCCGGCGGCCGCCCGCTCCGATATGCCCTGTCCCACCATCCCTGCGCCGAAGACCAGTGCACCCACTAGAATCCCCATCAGACCGATCTGAAACCAGAGGCGCATCCGCGCTCCGGGCCATTGAGCGCCGAGTAGCCTCGCTACCAGGCGCAGAGACACAAAGCTGCCAAAGATGGCCACGTAGAGAAAAGCAACCTCTTTGGTAGCGAACATCAACGAGAGCGCGCCGGCGAACCAGTAGAGATACTTTTCGCGGCGGTTTCGCAGGTAAGACCACACACAGATGACCAAGATCATGGACCAAACGATGACCGGAATATCCATCCGGAGGTAACGCGAGTAGTAGAGCAGCGACGGAGAGATGAGGAGCAAGAATGAGGTACCCAATGCTCCCATGCGGCCGAGTTGGCGGCGCAATAGGTAGGGCAACGCAACCAAGATGACACCCAGGATAGCGACCGGCAGCCGCGCAGAGGCGTCACTATCTCCGAACAGCCAGTAAGAGAGTGCGGAAGCATGAAAGAGGAATGGCCCATGCATCAGAGGGGTATGACTGAACCCCTGTCCATCGTACAACTCCCAAGAATAGCGGGTGTGCAGACTCTCATCGTGGCTTTGCACCCGCACCCCCAAGTCCGCAAAGCGGCTGCCGATGGCCAGGGCGATAAAGAGAAGATACAGGGCCAGTTCCCAGTTGACGCCCCATAGCCTCCGATCGAGCCAGCCATGCACCTCGGCGGGGGGGGATGCGTCCAAGTTGCCCGGGTCTCCGGGCGAGTCTGGAGCGACACTGTGCTGATCCATCTTGTCTTGACTAGTGCTAACTGTCATTCAACACCTCAAACTGGTGGGCATCCCGCTCGCCGTTGTCGGGCCGGGAAGCTTCTCGACGTACATCTTTTGGAACCGCAACCAGACGGAGCTGCGGAAGGGAGCTGATCGACACCGGCTCTGGAGTCCCACCGGCAGCCGAGGGGGGAGCGACGGCAGCCACGGTCAACCAACTGGGAGTCGGCGAAGGCTGGGGGGAGGTCGGCGTGAGGGATGCCGTCGGTGCGGAGGTAGTGGCGGCCGCAGTGGGCGTATCGGTGCTCATCAGCCAGCCATCAAACTGCCGAGCGGTCCCCAGCACACCGGCAAAAAGGAGCAGTGCGACGACGCAGCCGACAAGCGCGGCCTTCCACTGAAACCACCAACTCAGCCGCGACCGGGGAGCAGAAAGCTGCACCGCAGCCGCCACTCCGGGCCACAACGCATCGAGCCGTCCAGATGGGGCGCCGGTCGCCCGCCGCAATGCGGTCGTCAGGCATTCGGTGCGCTCTAATTCAATCTGGACCAGTTTCCGGCATCTCGGGCAGCGGGCTATATGCTGCTCGATGCTCTGCCTCTTGCCCGGCGGCAGCAATTCCAA
>DAOUVM010000044.1 GCA_030667645.1 Ardenticatenales bacterium
CTGACTGCGGTTCAGGAGATAGACCAGGATAAAGGGCGTGGCGATCGAGAACATGACAAAGGGTGCGACTAGCGACTCCAGGCCTATCAGGCCCAGCACGATGATGGCACTGACGCATGCCATCACCCACCCGGGGATGAGCGCCCACCAGTTTCGCCGGTCCGTCAGATAGATGAGCCAAAAGGGCAGCGAGATACTTGCCGTGATGATGATCCCGGTCAGGGTGTTGCCCAACAACACTCCCAGGCCGACGCCGGCCATCACACAACCGGGGATGAGCGCCCACCATTGGTTCCGATCGGATAGGTATATAAACCAAAAGGGCGAGCCGATGCCGATGAGAACCAGCGCCCACACCAACCGGCTCACGATGCTGATGATGCCCAGGGACTCGAGGAGCAGTGCGATTCCCAACAGAATCAAGAGCCCTCCCCACCAAAACGAACTTTTCCTGCGTTCCATGTTCTTCTCCCGAAACGAAAACATATCCAATGCGTCTGACTCTACCACCAATACGTGGAATCGGTGATCAGGTTGCACTGAGGTTCGGATGCAGATGGGGATAGATAGATCTGGCCACCGCAGATTGGGCTGCAGTCTACCGCTCGAGTCTTGACCATGATATAATCCTCCCCGGTGCTACAAGTCGCGCCATGAACCGCGGCAGGGGCAGTTTATGATGTCCAATCGGAACCAATTGCAGGAGCTACAGCCGAACGTCGGCTTTCTATTGCGGGAAGCGGCCGGGTATTCACGTGTGCTCCAGGTGAACCTGCCGGCCACGACGCTGGCAGACGCAGTTCAGGTGGAGTGGCTCCGGGGGCAGATGAAACTCACCAGCACACGGCAAGGAGTCTGGGTAGACAGCGAGCTGGAAGCGGCGATTCTGGCCGACTGCACACGCTGCCTGGGGGCCCACACTCTGACCCTGGCGATTCAGCTACAGGAACTGTTCTACTATCCGCCCTCGAGCGCACGCGGCCCCTCGGATTACGTGGTCACTGAGGATGGGATTCTGGATCTGGTCGGGCCGGTGGGGGAGCAGATTGTGTTGCGTAGTCCCTTGCGGGTCTTGTGCCGGCCGGATTGCCGGGGCTTTTGCAGCCAGTGCGGCCAGAACTTGAACTCGGGATCCTGCGACTGTGAGGATAAAGCCACTGATCCGCGCATGGCGGTGCTGAGGGAGCTTCAGGAGCGCTTGTCTGACGAATAGCGCGTCACTGCCCCTCGCCTGGCTTGATGGGGAAGACGAGGTGAAACTCGCTGCCGGGGCAACGTTCTGGATCATGGCCTTCAGATTCCACCCATATCCGGCCGCCGTGGGCTTGGATGATTCCGCGGACAATCGCAAGTCCCAACCCGGGCCCGGCCGCCATGAAATCGGTACCGCCGGTGGAGTGTAGCTGGGGGTCAGATGCGCGGAAGAACTTTTGATAAATCAGCTCGTGGTCGCGGGGATCGATTCCCACCCCCGTGTCAGCAATGATCAGCTCGATCTCCCCATCTGCGTTCCGCTCATCTTGCAGAACTTGCGCGCTGATCGTGATCCGGCCGCCGTCGGGCGTGTACCTGATCGCGTTGAGGAGCAGGTTGCTGACCGCCTGGACCAGTCGCTGGAAATCAGCCATGATCGGCGGCAGGTTCCGGATGCCCGTGATGCTGAGAGCCAGCCGCCGCTCCCGCATCGCCTCTGCCAGGGGTTCGACGGCAATCCGCAACACCGCATCGAGTTTCGTCTCTGCCAGACTCAGCGCCATAGCATCTACGTCGATCTGGGATGCGTCCAACATGGAGTTGATCACCCTGTCCAGTTGATCGACAGCCCGGCTGACACGCCCCGTCAGCCGGCGGGCCTGTTCAGAAGTCAGCGAGTCAGCCTCGATCATTGCCTCGATTAGATCGGTATAGCCCTTTACCTGGGTGAGGGGCGTCCGCAGTTCGTGGGACGCGATCGTGATAAAGTCACTCTTGGCGAGGTCCATATGCTGCAAACGCTCGTTCGAAAGGCGCAGATCCTCGTTCAGGAGTTGGATCTCGGCGTTCAGGTTCTTCATGTCGTCGAACAGCCGTGCGTTGGTAAGCGCGCCGACCGATTGCCCGGCGAGTACCTGCAAAAGCTGCAGCTCGCTGCCGCGATAGGGCGCTCCCGAATCTCTGGGGCCGATAGCCAGCAAGCCAATCGGCAATCCGTCGGTCATGATGGGGACATAGACCGCCGCCTGCATCTCGACCAGCCACAGCCGTTGCTTTTTCGTCAGAGACTGGAATTCAGGCAGAACGTCAATGTCGTACTGGAGCAGGGGCCGGCGCTTTTCGACGAAATGGGCAAAGATGGGGCCGGCTACTGAAAATGACATCAGACTGTCTTGCATTCGCCCCGCGCCGCCGGCCGGCAGCACCACAGCCGTGTTGTTATCTACTTTCACCAGCATCATGGCACCATTACGGAATCCCAGGACATCTCTAATGGTGTCGATGGCAACCGAGGAGAGGGTCTCAATGTCCAGGATGTTGCCAATGGTGCGGGCGTACGTCTCCACAATGGCAGCCGCGTCGTACCGTTGAGCAATGATGGTCCGGGTAATGAATCTATCAATCCGGGCGGAACCAAACCGGTAGATAGTCCCGAGAAAGAGTGCCAGCCCGATTACTGTGGGGATTGCCTCACCGGAGAGCGTCTGATTGGTGAGTGCGGCAGCAGCCAGGACGGCGGCAATGATGACAGCGGCGATTACCGTGATTGACACGAGATGACCCAAGGTCAACCGCCCAAGGTTCTGGATGTCGAACACGTGATAGCTGATGACGCCGTACACCAGCCCCCCGCTGCCAAGCAACAGAATCATGGCGCCGATAGAGGACGGTACGAATCCTTGCAGAGAAAAGAAAAACTGCCCTGCGAATACCAGGGCCAGCGCACCGGCCCAGTGGAGCAGGCGGTTGGCGTGCAGGGGCAGGCGCGCTTGAGCAGACCGGTACAGAACCACTGCCACCAGGCCGGCCGCCATTGCCGCCCAGCAGAGCAAGAAGAACAGACCACCAATATTGAGTTCAGGGAAAAGGAGCAGCCGGCCGGCGCCGGGGGCGATCAGGGAGGTGGCGGGCGCAAGCTGAGTCACCAGGATTAGCAGTATGAGCCAGGCTACGAGTGCAACGGCTACCGGCCGGTTCCGATCCCACTTGCCGTGGGCTGCCGTCAGGATGAACAGCGGAACCAGGCTGATGGCCCAACCATACGTGGCGGTCTGGCGCAGCCACCCACTCTCCGGCATGCCTTCCAGAACTATGGCGACGATACTCACGAGGGCCGAGACGGCGAGGAAGCCGGTCAACGACAGCCTCATTGTGTTGCGTTTTCCCTGATGGCGCAACAAGAGCGCAATCAGTAGCCCTTGTCCGGCCGCCGCCATCAGTCGAGCAAAAGGAATGACCATAACCGTCCGCTGCGAGCAGTCTCCCGATTGGGTTAGTATGGGGCGGGCTCCTTCCCCGGCAATGGCATCATCGCAGAGAAAGCGACCGCGCCGGCACCGACCTGGTTCGTCGTCCTGCCAACCATGCAGCGAGTAGGCCAGCGCCTTCTCTGCCCGGCCTGGGAGTCAGTGCCAACTGGGAGCGATTGTAGCATGGAAGCTGACGAAACGCAATGTGGATAGCCGCAGTCCGAACCCGAGTTCCGGCACTCGGGCAAGAGCGCCCATTCGAAGCTCCGGGATGAGCGAGAGTGTAGAAGAACAAGCGAGGCGCCGTCGCCGCAGTCCCATTCTCAACACCCTCATGAGATACCTTTCCCATGGGCCCGTCAAGTGGTATAGTTGGGCACTGGCGAATGAAAAACGTAAACGACTCTCCTGTGTCTCTCGTGGTGGATGGCCACCAGGATATTGCCTGGAACTGGCTTGAACTGGGACGCCACCCGGCCGAGAGCGCACTGGCCGGCCGGGAAGGCGAGAAAGGAACCAATATCCCCGCGAATACAGGCCGCCGCACCGTTGGATTGCCGGAATGTCTGGCCGGGCGGGTGGGTGTGATCTTTGCCACCCTGTTTGTGGCGCCTCGCCGTGCCGGCCGCGGCTCTTGGCGCCGGCAAACCTACACGACGGCGGAGACAGCCCACGCTTTGGCGACCGAGCAACTGGACCACTATAAGCGGTTGGCTGACGATGAGCCGCACGTGCGCCTGATCACCACAGCGCAAGAATCGGAGCAGGTGGTTGCCAGTTGGTCGAACAGCGATGACTCGGAGCGCCTGGTGGGACTGGTGGTGTCCATGGAGGGGGCAGATCCGGTTCGAAAACCGGCCGAGGTGCACCAGTGGCACGCGGAGGGGCTACGCATCATCGGGCCGGCCTGGGCCGCCACTCGCTACGCCGGGAGTGCGAGCGAGCGCGGGCCGCTGACCCAACTGGGACGAGAACTGCTGGCGGAAATGGCCCAGGTCAACATGGCCCTTGACCTCAGCCACATGGCCCAGGCAGCTTGCATCGAGGCGGTCGAAAGCTATGCAGGCCCGGTCATCGCAAGCCACAGCAACCCGCGTTTATTCCATCCCACCGATCGCGGACTGTCGGACGACATGATCGGCCGGCTGGTGGCCCGGGACGGCGTGGTAGGCATTGTCCCCTATAACAGATTCCTCCAGCGAGGCTGGAAGACCGGCGACCCGAAGGAACTGGTCTCCATCCAGATCGTGGTTGACGCCATTGACCATGTGGCGCAGATTGCCGGCAGCAGCGCCAACGTGGGAATAGGATCCGACTTTGATGGGGGTTTTGGCGCCGAGTCGATCCCGGCCGAAATGGATACTATCGCCGACCTGCTTCTGATTGCAGAGGCTTTGGACGGCCGTGGTTATGCCCAGGAGGATATTGAGCGAATCATGAGCGGCAATTGGCTGCGGATACTGAGCCGCACTTTGCCGTGATGGTGTAACCCATGCCGTACACCAGGTTTCCTCCCTCTATTCCGCCTCGCGGAGGGCGGCGGAACTGGGTCGAGGAGTTGACTCTCCCTACCCGGCTGGAGCTGTATGCACATGGGCTGGTAGAGCGAAAGATCGCTACCTACGGTTTCGTGGTCTGGGACGTGGGGGAGAACCGGCTGCTGCAGGAGCATGGGGCGATCGCTGCTAAAGGGCCAGAGGCCACACCGCTGGCGGCCGGCTACACTGCTCTCATCGAAGGTCTTGGCTGGCTGGTTCGTCATGGGCACCGCCGGCGCCGGATCGTGGCCTATTCAGACAATGTCCTGGTCTGTGATCAGTTGAGCGGCGGCCGGCCGGTGCACGACGGAGCGCAATGGCAGTTGGTGAGGGAGGGGCAGAGGATCGTCCGGCTCTTTTCTCAACTCTCACTGAAATCGATCTCCGAGCAGGTCAATGACCACGCCGTTGGGCTGGCGGCCGGCGCTTATGTGACTGCGCAGGAGGAACAACGGCTCCAGCGGGTGCCGGCCGTGCTGCGCGAATTGCGGCGAGCCAAGCCGGATATCTATCTGGTGGGCGACCGCTATCAAGTGGACCTGGCGGCCGGCACGTGTACCTGCCCTGATTTTCGGACGATGCACTCGGATCAATACCCCATCCGCTGCAAACACCTGCTTGCCGCGCTGCAGCAACGCTCATCGCCAGCGCCCGATTCCTGAGGGCATATCGAGTTGGCAGCCCCGACCGGCACGCCGGTGGCTTGCGGGCTCATGAAGCGGTGATGCTCGGCGCGGCCGGGTAGCAGAGCGGCCCGCTATCCGGTGGCCTGCGGCAGCACGCGCTCGAGCGCCTGGAGCAAGGCATCAATGTCCTCTTGCGTGTTATAGCCCTGGACAGAGATGCGGATGAACTGGTGTTCATTCCACGATAAGCACGGGACCTCTATCCGATATTCGTCGTAGAGACGCGCTTTAAAGCCGGGTAGATCGGCGATAGCGGGCAGAGGTGCGGTCACCATCTGCTGGTAGAACCCGGCCTCCGGAGGGTAGAGTGATGGGAGACCGGTCAGCTCGTGGATTCGAAGCAGCGCCTGGCGGGCGAGTTCGCGGCAGCCGGCTCTCACCGACCCCCAGTCGTGTTCAGCCTGAAACTGGATGGCGGCCGGCACAGAGAGCGCGGCGGCCGGGTCTCTGGTGCCCGACCACTCGAGGCGGTCAACGTAGCGAGAACCAGAGGTGAATAATCCATCGTCCTTCCACCCCCAACTGACGACGAGTGACTCGATCAGGCACTGTCTGTCGCGGCGAGTATACAGAAACCCTGCACCCTTGGGGGCCATGAGCCATTTGTGGCAGTTGCCGGCATAGAAATCGGCTCCAACTGCCTCCATATCGAGGGGTATCTGACCTGGGGCATGGGCACCGTCGACGCAGGTCAGAATCCCGGTCTGCCGGGCGCGGCGGCAGATCGTCTCTACCGGCAGGCGGAGCGCCGTCGGAGAGGTGATGTGGCTCAAGAAGATCGCCCTGGTGCGGGGCGTGACTCCCTGCCAGAACTGGTCTGCGATCTCCTCGGCCGACCGCACTGGCAGGGGGATCGGCTGGTGAAGGTAGGACGCGCCCGCCTTGCCACACACAAACTCCCAGGCATTGTCGCAGGCGCCATACTCGTGGTCTGAGGTCAGGACCTCGTCACCCGCCTCCAGAGCAAGCGATCGAGCGACAATGTTGACGCCAACGGTGGCATTGGGCACATAGACGAGGTCATCCGCATCGGCGTGGAGATACTCCCCCAATGCCTGCCGCGCTACCCGCAAGCGGTCTGTCAGTTCGCGGATCAGGAACTTGACCGGCTGGCGCTCCAGCCGGCGCTGCCACGCCTGGCATATCTCGAACACCGGCCGAGGGGTGGCTCCAAAGGAGCCGTGGTTGAGAAAAACAACGTCGGGATCCAGTAGAAAGAGCTTTCTGATAGTGGTCATGATCCGTATCCTTCGCCGATCAGGTATTGTGCCCACAGTGGACACTGCCTACCCTGGAATACGGCCGGGTTCATGCCGAATTTTAATCCGAGTTGCCCTCAGGCGCAATCAACTGCCCCTCCGACAACCGAAACTCGAAACACCGTCCGGTCTGTTTCTCGCCACTGTCGGAAATCCGATTTGAACTTTTCCGGTATTGGCGTATAATTGCATTACTGTTCAACAGCACAACAAATCCGCCAGTGGGAGAGCGCCGATGAAGTTGACCTGCCTGCAAGAAAACCTGTCGAGAGGGCTGAACATCGTTGGCAAGGCAGTGAGCACCAGGAGCACATTGCCGGTACTGGGTAATGTGCTCCTGGCCACTGACCAGTCCCGCCTGAAACTGGCGGCCACCAACCTGGAGCTTGGAATCAACTGCTGGATAGGCGCTCGCATTGAGGAAAAGGGGGCGATCACGTTACCAGCCCGTACGCTGGTGGACATGGTCAATGCCTTTACGGCAGAAAAGGTCAGCATGGAGCTCAACGTCCGGTCCAAGTCCTTGCGATTGACCTGCGGCCGGAGTGAGGCGAACATCAAGGGCATTGACGCGGAAGAGTTTCCCCTCATCCCCGAGTCAGAGCCGGATGGCGTCGAGATCCCTTCCGGGGCCTTTGGGGAGATGATTACCAAGACCGCCTTTGCCGCGGCCGCCGACGAAAGCCGGCCGATTCTCACCGGCGTGCTGGTCAAGTTCGACGGTGAGCGGGTCACGATGGCAGCTGCTGATGGCTTTCGCCTTTCAGTGGCCTATTCCGGGCTCGGCTCGCCGGTTGACGAGCCGTTCACGCTGATCATACCGGCGAACTCGCTCAAGGAGCTTAACCGGATCTGTGGCGACCAGGAACAATCCATCAGGCTGACGCTTCCGGCCGGCCGGGGGCAGGTGATCTTTGCCATAAAGGACGTAGACCTGGTCTCCCAGTTGATCGATGGCGCTTTTCCTGACTATGATCAGATCATCCCGACCTCTCACACCACGCGGACGGTGGTCGCCACGACAGAGATGCTCGCTGCGTGCAAGACGGCCGACATTATCGCTCGCGAGGCAGCCCACACCGCCCGCGTGCGTGTTCTGCCTGACGACGAGTTGACCCCCGGACACATGGTGGTGGCAGCCATGTCGGCCGAGACGGGCGACAATGAGACCGAGATCGACGCCCTGGTGGATGGGGACCCGGTCGAGGTCGCCTTTAACGTCCGGTACCTCAACGAGGTATTGAGCGTGATTGATACGCCCCAGGTGGCAGTTGAGACGGTCAGCGAATCGAGTCCTGGCGTGATCAAACCGGTGGGCAACGACGATTTTGTGCACGTGATCATGCCGATGCACCTCGGCCGGTGAGGCTTGACGCGCGGCTTCCCGCCGGTTATACTTTTTCTGTGCGGGGCGTAGCTCAGATCGGATAGAGTGCGCGGTTTGGGTCCGCGAGGTCGCCGGTTCAAGTCCGGCCGCCCCGACTTGCGGGTGTAGCTCAATGGTGGAGCCCCAGCCTTCCAAGCTGGTCGTGAGGGTTCGATTCCCTTCACCCGCTCCTTCACAATCGAATATGGGCCCATAGCTCAATGGTTAGAGCAACCGGCTCATAACCGGTCGGTTCCAGGTTCGAATCCTGGTGGGCCCACCTGAGATCTGTAAAATCCCCGTGCCATGGCGCGGGGATTTCTCTTTCATTCGATCAAGACCGGACTCGGCAAAGAATCGACCAGATCAGTGAGTGGCGAGATGTCAACCGATGGACCCGCCTCAGGGGAGTTGTGGTCGCCCAAAATCGGCGATGATATAGTATCCCCAACCGGTCGGCGCCACTCCTATCCCGACTTCTGTCACCCATGAACTGAGCAGCGTGCGCCGGTGCGGGTCGTTGGGCGGTATCTCGTCCATCCAGAAATCCAGCGCACCCTGGGGCGAACGCGCCTGCACCCAGCACTCGGCCGTCCCCTCGGCCTGATACCCAGCGCGCAGAATGCGGGCTGCTGCATGTGAACCGTCAGACCCAACGTGGCTGCACGAGCCGCGCTGCGCACAATCCTCGGCATGGAGTTGAGCCGCCCACGCCAGCGTGTCGCTATACGCAAAGGGGAGCATGCCGTGCTGGGCCCGCACCGTGTTGATGAGGCCAAGCAGCTCATGGGGCCACCCGACGATACTTCCAGAAAGTGGATTCGCAACGGCCGGGGTGGGCGACGGTTCCGTTATCGGCCGGACCGGTTCAGATGTATCTGGTGCGAGCGGTGCCGGCGGCTGAGTAGGTTCCGGCGCCTGCACCGCTGTGAGCGGCAAGAGCAACGTCTGCCCCACCGCCAGAAGGCCGGGGTCGGTAATCCCATTGACAGTAGCCAGCACCGTCGCGTCCAGGTGATGAAAGGCAGCGATGCCGATCAGCGTGTCCTTTTCCTTGACCTGATAAGCCGTCCAGAACGGCTGGGAATCCTCCCATCCGGTCGACGGGGGGATGGCCAGGACCCAACCGGCCTGCACGGCCGTCTCCTCCCCGAGATCGTTCTCTATCTGGATCGCCGCCATCGGAACCTCATACTGCAGCGCCAGCCCCAGCAGTGTATCCCCCACCTCGACAGTGTGCTCGATGGCCGGCCGAGCGGGCGTCGCCGACTCGGTCACTTCCGGTTCCACCGTCGTGGGCTCCACAGCGCCAGAGTCGGTCCCCAGATCCAAAGAGCTACCACCATCCGAAACCGGCGTGGATACAGGGATCGGTGTCGCCGACGCCGACGGGCCAACTCGGACGGCAGTGCTGGTCAGCGATGGCGCGACCTGCGCGGTCGCTGTGGGCAAGTAGGTCAAGGAGGGAATCGTCTCCGGTGGCAACGAGGAACAGGAGATCAATCCCAGCAGTAGCCACCCCAGGACCAGACCTCCGAGAAGGGAAGACGCCCCTACGCGCCTCAGCCCCGTGTCGCTCATAGCTCGCATAGATCCCCCACCAATCCAAAAGCTAGAGAATCTGCCCAGCCGGTGACCGGCTGGCGCTTCCTCGTGGAGCGATTCGAGCCGAGATGGTTTGCCGGCCACTAGCGCAGTCCAAAACTGAATGGCGTGCCCTCCTCGCTGCGGTCCGTGGCTGGCGGCGGTTCCGGTGAGAGGGCCGATATCTCGGCGCGGAGTTCAGGGGTCATCTCAATCTTCAATGCCTTGAGCGAGCCCTCCAACTGAGCCAGATCACGCGCTCCGATGATGGGCGCAGTGATGGCTGGATGGCTAGCCACCCAGGCCACCGCCAGGGCGGTTGGCTCATGGCCTCGCTCCCTCGCCAGGTCCGAAAAACGCTGAGCGGTCTGATACATCCAGTCCGCCCCGTAGCGTGTTTGATAGATCTTGTCCTCAACCAATCGGCCGCGATCCGGCCGCCCGGATGGCCCGTATTTGCCCGTCAGCAACCCTCCACCAAGAGGACTGTAGGAGATGACACCCAGGTGCTCCGCTTGCGCCATGGGCAGAATCTCGGCCTCTGCCTGGCGTTTGGCCAGATTGTACATCGGCTGAATGCACTCGAACCGCGCCCAACCCTCCTTGGCCGAGATGCCCAGGGCCTTGGCGAATTGCCAGGCGGCAAAGTTGCTGGCGGCCGGGTAGAGAATCTTGCCCGCCCGTACCAGATCATCCAGAGCCCTGAGCGACTCTTCCAACGGAGTATGGTCGTCAAAGCGATGAAGAAAGAAGAAGTCAATCCGATCGGTCTTGAGCCGTCTCAGGCTCGCTTCCACGGCCGCCACAATGTGGCGGCGTGAGGCGCCGGCTGCATTGACATCATCCCCGGTCGAAAAGTAGACCTTGCTGGTGATGATCACCTCATCGCGACACTGTGCGATCAGTCGGCCCAGGACCTCCTCGGATCGGCCGCTTTGGTAGACATTGGCGCAA
>DAOUVM010000116.1 GCA_030667645.1 Ardenticatenales bacterium
AAAAGTTCCCCCTTGCCCCGCAGGCAATCACGCAACTTGGCCCGCGCCCGGCTCAGGCGCGACTTGACAGTGCCCAGAGATACGCCCACGATCGCTGCAATCTCATCATAGGTGTATCCTTGCACATCACACAGCACGGCCGCAATCCGCTGATCGTCCGGAAGCGCCGAGATACACTGCTGAATGGCATCGGCCAGCTCTCCTCGTTGCACGCGAGCCTCGGGGCCCTCTACCTTGCTGTGCAACGATGGTGTGGGATCCTCATCCAGAACATGCAAAGCCTCCAACGAGGTCTGGGGCCGGCGCTTGTGGCGACGTAGTTCATCGTAGCAGGCATTGGAAACAATCCGCAAAAGCCATGCCTTGAATGAGCCCCCCCGGAAACGACGGATATTGCGATGGGCCGAGATGAACGCATTCTGGGACATGTCGGCGGCCGAGTCTCCCTCGCCCATCACCCGGTAGGCCAGGTTATAGACCTGCGACTGGTAATTCAACACCAGCGTGTTGAATGCCTGCAAATCGCCCCGCTGGGCATCTTTGATGAGCGCAGATTCGTTCATGCGGCAGGTTGACCGGAAACCGATTCTCGCCTATACTACTGGCTAGGCCGAAGTGGCGAAACTGGCAGACGCGCACGACTCAAACTCGTGTGAGCTTAGCTCATGTGGGTTCGATTCCCACCTTCGGCATCTGAGCCGGATTATAAATCGGCACAGACAAAGGAGCAAGTGGCCTTGGGGCGGTCTTCCCGCTGAAGACGCCCCTTTGCTTTACACCTTCAGTGAAGAGAATTCTGCTGGCGCTGATCGGCTTGGCCGCAGGGGCGGGGATTGGGCTGCTCCTGGGCTGGAATGTATGGCCGGTTGAGTATTACGATACTGAGATCCCTGCTCTGCACTCGACATACAAGGCCGAGTACGCAGTGATGGTGGGGGCTGCTTACCAAATGGATGGGGACTGGGAACAAGCAGCAGATAGGCTGGCCGCACTGGAAGAGACCGATATTGGCGCTTGGCTGCGCGATCTGATCCACGAATCCATCGCAGCCGGTCAGGATCCGGTCAGCATCCGCTACCTGATAAGCATGGCGGACCAACTGGGGGTCAGATCCGACATCATGGAGCCCTTTGCCGAAGAGGATGACGGGTGAAAAGGCTGCTCCGTTGTCTTTTTCCCATCCTGTCAGGCCTGGCGCTGGGAATCGTCGCCGGGCTCGTCTACACCTGGCTCATCGAGCCGGTCCAGTACACTAACACGGCGCCAGACCGGCTGCGTGCTGACGCCAAGAGAGAGTACCTTCTGCTCATCTCCAAAGCCTATGCGGCCAGTGACGATTGGACGGTAGCCCTGGAACGACTTGCCGGACTCAAAGACCCCGACATCGCCGCTACTACTCTCGAATTGGCCAAGCAGGCAATCGAACAGGGCAAATCGGTCAGCACCATCCGACACCTTGCGATAGTCGCCAGCCGGCTGGGGGCCAGCAGCCCGGTCGTTGCTCAATTCTTGCCTGGCCAGCCTCCACCGCCACCCGCTATTCCGGCGAGCATTCTGCCTACGGTCCCACCCACCGCACTCCCCTCACCCACAGCAACCTCTACTCCTGCACCGACCGCATTTCCTACTCTTTCCCCTCAACCTACTCCCACCCCGCGCCTGGTCTTTCGGTTGTCGTCCAGGCAGTCTATCTGCGACACGGACCGGGCGGAACCGTTACTCCAGGTCCTAGTCCGGAGCAGCCATGGAGAGGACGTGAGCGGCGCGGAGGTAGCCGTCACCTGGGAAGCGGGTTCAATCCATTTGATGACCGGCTTTAAACCCGAGTTGGGACGCGGCTACACCGATATGGTTATGGAACCAGGCGTCTCCTACACTGTGTTTCTCACCGCGGGGAGTGAACAGGTCGGCGGTATTCAGGCCACGCCCTGCAGGAGCAGCGCCGGTCAGCGCCTGCTTTCTACTCGCCTCGTATTCAAGGAGAGCGAGCCCTCCTCCCCCTAGCTGTCTCAAGTCAGCATCCCCCATGCCCTGACTGCCGCAGGCGCAACAGGATTGCCCCGCGATCGCGCCAGTGAGACGGCGCTCCAATCCCGGTCCCCCAGATCGGGCCCGACTCGGGCGTTGTTGACACCGGCGCACAGCCTCCGTACAATAGGTTGCCCTCCAAGGAAGCCCGCGGATCCGGTAGCCGGGGACGGCGACATCCCATCCGTGGCTGATAGTTGGCGTGGCGGATGATTGGACCCAGAGCAAGCATCGCATGAACGAACCGGATATGCGAGCCCATCGGGCAACATCAATGGTAACTGCCCGGCTATTCTAGCGAGCGCATCCAGATGATTGGTGCCCAGGGAATCCATCCGATCATAACTCAGAAGGGCGTGGCAAGAGTCCGAGATACGCATCAGCAAGAACAGAGTTCAATGGAACTGTCCGATCAGTTGATTGACGAGGTCCCCCTGGCGGTGCTAGACACCGAAACAACCGGGTTGGAGTCAGCCCTGGGCCATCGCACCATCGAGTTGGCGATATTGCGATTGGAGAACTGGCAGGAGGTAGGAAGCTTCAATCAATTGATCAACCCTGGCCGCACCATCCCTCCCTCGGCATCTCGCATCAACCACATACACGATGTGGATGTTGCGAATGCCCCCCCCTTTGTGGACTATGCGGATGACATAGCCGAGTTGCTACAGGGGGCGCTGGTAGTAGCCCACAATGCCACCTTTGACGCCGGGTTCATATCGGCCGAGTGGACCCTGACCGGCCGGCCGCCACTGCTCAACCAATGCGCCTGCACCCTGCTCATTGCTCGCCGCCAATTCAGCTTCTGGCGCAATAGCCTGGGCGAGGTTGCTCGCGAACTCGGGGTGCGCACCGGCCGAGCACACCGAGCGATGAACGACACCTGGATGACCTCTCAGATTCTCCGCCGCATGCTTATAGACCTCAACCAATGGGGCATTTGCACGGTGGGGGAACTTGTGCACGCGCAAGGAGGGCCGATCCGTTTTCATCCGCCCCTTTCCATTGATCTGCCGCCACCCCTTGGCAAAGCGGTTCGGAACCGTTCCCCAATCGGCATTCGGTATCTGGATAACAGTGGCGCCACTACCGAGCGCGTGATAGAACCCTACTATATGAGCAACCACCGGGGCGACGATTATCTGATTGCTTTTTGCCGATTGCGCAACTCACAGCGAACCTTTCGCGTCGACCGGATACTGGGGGCTTTTCCCGCCTAGCTCTGGCCCAACAGCGCGGCGATGATCTTTTCGTCGGTGGCAGGGAACGGATAGTCCTTCAATTGTTCCAGCTTTACCCATTCGAAATCCGCGACCTTGATAGCGCGCGGCCGTCCACTCTGGTAGCGACAGAGAAAGGCGTGCAGCGTAATCCGAAAGTGGGTGTAGGCGTGTTTGATCGTAACCAGAGGCTCACCGACCTCTATCACGATATCGAGCTCCTCTCGAATCTCACGCTTGAGGCACTCTTGCAGAGATTCACCATCCTGCTGCTTCCCGCCCGGAAATTCCCATAGACCACCCAGCATGCCGGCCAGCGGACGTTGAGAAATGAGCACCTCGCCGTCGCGCCATATCGCCCCGGCAGCGACGTCATAGTGCGGGCCACGCCTGGGCGGGGGGCGCACCGGCCGCTCCAATTGATTGCCAGCAGCGCGCGCCTCGCACAGCTCCGCAAGCGGGCACAGGTGACACCGCGGCCGGGCCGGCCGGCAAACCTTGCGCCCCAACTCCATTAACGCCTGATTGTACTCGCCTGAGCGTTCAGCCGGCGTCAACGATTCCGCCAGCGCCCATAGCCGCTTCCTGGCGGGCGCCCGTGTGACATCAGCATCCAGATCAATCATCCGGGCCAACACCCGGACAGCGTTTCCGTCCAGCACCGCTGCCCGCCGGCCAAAAGCAATGCTGGCAATCGCCCCGGCCGTGCAGGGCCCGATCCCGGGCAATGAGCACAAGGCCCGAACGTCCGAATGGAGACGTCCTTCGAACCGCTCTACTACCTGCCGGGCTGCCCGATGCAGATTGTGCGCCCGGCGATAGTAGCCAAGGCCCACCCAAACCTTGAGCACATCCTGTAGCGATGCGTCTGCCAGCGCTTCTACCGTGGGAAAACGGGCCATCCAACGCTCAAAAGCAGGGATGACGGTGCTCACCTGCGTCTGCTGCAGCATCACCTCGCTCACCCAGATCGCATACGGATCGTCCGTCCTTCGCCACGGAAAGCTGTCGTGTCCCGTATCCCACCAGGCCAGCAACAAGGAAGCGGTTCTTGTCTTCATCGCGGCCGATTGTAGCAGCTTTTCAGCGACCGGCGATTCTGCACTGTCGAAAGAGGGGCGGCCGCGACGGAAGAGATGGGGAGGTGACGGGATTGGGGAGGGCGGCCGGCACGTAGGAGGTGTCCCACCAATCAATTGTTTCCATTACGATTTCCGATTTTCTGATTCAATTATCGTCTCTGTTTCGGACGCCGCGTATGGGATACGGGCGAATAGCGGCCGAGGTTCGCGGCGCGCCTCGCCGCGGTCTGACTCTCATTGTAGCACACAGGTTCTATCCAGGTCAAGCGGCACGAGGCCATGGCAGCAATTCTCAAAGTGGCGGGCTTGGGACACCCAAATCGCAGGGCCTGCCTCTGCGGAGCGTCTCGCACGCCAGATCCGCGGGTTTGCGCCCGTTCGTGGGCCAGAATGCCCACGGACCCGCCAGACCGTGGTCCAAATTGAGAGAGGCTTTCCCTCCTCCCGTCCACTTGCGTTTGCGCCCCGCCTGGATACACTTGGAGTGTGAAGACCTGGCATCAGCTTGCACTGTGGGCGGACGAGTTGCGCGCAATCGGCGGCAATGGGCTCAAGTTCGTCAAGAACCCCTACGACAAGGCCAACTACCAGCGGGTGCGGCGGATCGCCGCCGAGATATTCGCCCTGGTTGACGGCCGTCCTCCGGAAATGGTGGAGACGCTCCTGCTCAACTCGCTGGATCACTACACCCCACTGGTCATGGGAGATGCACTGGTTGTCAACGATGCCGGCGCGATGCTGCTCATCCAGCGCGCCGACAGCGGACTCTGGGCCGCGCCGGGTGGTGCCTTTGATGTGGGAGAGACTGCGGCTGAGGGCGCGGTCCGCGAGTGTTACGAGGAGACCGGGTGGCGAGTAGAGCCGGTTGCACTGATCGGAATCTACGACTCGCGGGTGGTGGGGACCCTGGTCGGCCAACACGTGTACCACTTGAGCTTCCTCTGCCGGCCGCTGTCGTCGACGCCCGATACACCGACCCACGCGCTGGAAGCCCTCGACATCGGCTGGTTTCCCGAGGACGCAACCCCTCCGCTCGACGCCGGGCATCAAGTGTGGGTGCCAAATGCTTTTCGCTACTGGCGAGGAGAGATATCACAGCCAGTTTTCGACGCCGCGTCCCCAGCCTTGATGCCCACTCCTATGCCGGAAGAAGAGCATGGGAAGAGAAGCGATGACTAGCGATTTGATTCGCGATCGCCGGGCAATCCAACACCTGCTTGATGCTCGCTCACCGGCCGATGGGCTGGCCAGCTACTATGCGCTTCATCACGCTATAGATCGCACTTTGCTGCTGATTCGCCGGAATGACAACGGCCGGGTCGATGGCTTTCTGGTGCTCTGCCGTACCGGGCTAGATCTGTTCCGCCCCCTCTTGACGGCAAGGGCCGAGACATTGGGGGGCCTGGCCGAGTTGCTTGAAGGCGCGCTGCCACCAGAGGCCAGCGTCATCATCGCCGTTCCCCTGGACCTCAGGCCGGCGATAGAGGCGCTTTTCACCATCAGCGAGGAGAGAGTGTCGACTGTCTATCAGCTCAGCCATGAGGACTTCCGGCCCATTATCAACGTTCTGACGACGCGTGCACCGACGCCAAACGGCGATCCCCGATTTGTCATTCGCGGGCAGAGTCTGGACCGGGGCGCCCGGCCGGCCGGGCCGGTGCTGGCAACCGCGGGCATCAATTGGCGTTCACCCCACTTTGCCGACATCTATGTGCAGACCGACCCGCGTGTGCGCGGCCGGAAACTGGGCAGGAGCGTCGTGTCGGCCTTGAGCACCTGGCTCTTGGAGCAGAGAGTCAGCCCGCTCTACACGGTGCCGGATGCGAACGACGCATCCACCCGGCTGGCGCAAAGCTTGGGATACCGAAACACGGGAGCGCGCACTCTCTTTTGCAGCGGCGTTCGCCGCGATGCGGCTTTGCCGTTCCCAACAAGTGTGGTAGAGTAATCGCGTTAGCATGTGGGGAATAGGCTAGCCTGATGTCAACATTGCCGGACCTGGTACTCATCTCGGTGATATTGGTGATCCACCTGGGCACGTTTGCCGTCGCCCATAATCTGTCTGGGCGCGGCGAGACTGGCTTGCGCTTCACCATCCTTTCTGCAGCCACCACGGTGCTGGCGCTGATGGGCAACCGGTGGAATGGTCTGATCGGTGCGCTGTTTCTCCCGCTGCTGGCCCATCTCTTCTTATGGACCTCACTTGCTCTGATCTCTCAATCTCTGTTCCCGGTGCTCGATTGGCGGAGAAGACTGGGCGCAGTTGAGGCTTTGGTCTCGTTCATTTTTGGCTATCATCGCTCCAGCTACATCGTCGACGGCAACAAGGTGAGCGAACGCATCCCCGGTCACTCGACGCCCCGCGCCGGTTCAGGCGTCATCCTGGTAGGAGTGGCCCAGGCTGCTGTACTGCATACCACCACCCGATTCTCCCGGGCAGTTGGCCCCGGGGTGGCCTTTGTCCAACATCTCGAACGAGTCAAGACGGCGGTGGACCTGCGCACCCAGGCACGATCCGCCAGAGTCAAGGCACACACCAAGGACGCGGTATCGGTGGAAACAAACCTGCATTGTCTCTTTCGCATCAGCAGTGGGAACAGATCTGGTGGCCCAGCAGAGGATTTCCCCTTTTCGGAGAGCACCGTGGGACAGGTGATCTACGGCCGGGAGGGCGCTGACTATTCCTGGGACGAATACTCGCTCCAGGTCACCACCGCTCGCTTTCGAGAGATCGTGGCCCGATTTCGCCTGGATCAGTTGTTAGCGTCTGGTGACACGGAGCAGGTACCACGCGCGGTGCTGCACTCTTCATTGAACGCAGCCGTTAGCAGTGATCTGGCCAAACGGGGCATTGAGCTGGTCTCTGCCGGCTTTGGCTGCCTCGATTTTCCAGAGCCGGTACAAGCTCAGAGGATGGCCAGTTGGCAGGCCGAGTGGGCCGAGCACGCGGGGAGCTCACGCGCTGTGGAGGCCGCCGAGGCCGAGCGATCGGCCCAATCTGCGCCCGCTGCGCCACGCCGGGCACTTGTGCAAGGGTTGATCGGGAGCCTCTCGTCCGTTCGAGAACCGGCTGAT
>DAOUVM010000086.1 GCA_030667645.1 Ardenticatenales bacterium
AATGGTGTGTGCTTGCCGAAATAATCGTCGGCGGCGGCCAGGGCTGTCAGGGGGTTGTTTTTGTCAAGCGAAAAAGTACCCATTTGACAATCGAAAAGTGACCCACCCCGTCATTCCAGATCCGTTTCTTCAGCCCCTCGTTGCATGCGCTGTCGGAAGCGATACGACTCGCGGGTGAATTCCAGGATGTGGGCTGGCGTTTCCGAATCTCCATTGGTCGGTGTCCCTTTAGTATGGCCAATCGGAAGCCGCATAACAAAGGCTGCGTTTACCAAGTACTTGATAAAAAAAGAACTTGGCGGTTTTTGTAGTCGCTCTACCCAGGAATCACCATTGTAAACCCCAAGTTGCTCCTCAACCAGTGCTATGGATCCAACCTCCGGCCTTGTTGAAGGCAACGTTAATAACCGCATTACCGGGAGCCTCCCCCGACGATCTTGCCCAACAACCCGTCGGTCTCCTGCTCCAGCGCCAGGATGTCAGCGCGGATCTCCTCCCGGCTGCGCATCGACTGGGGCCTGAAAAAGTACCGGGCAAACTGGCCTCCACATTCCAGGCGTTCGGTACATAGGGCAGCACCACGCGCTCGCCTGCCACGGCCGCCACTGAAACTGCTCGACCAACTGCGCGCCTGTCACTCGGTTCCCCAGGGGCAGCAATCCGGCCGTCCTGTCGCAGCCCATTGCCTGCATAGAACCCCTGTGCTACAATAAATCATGAAATCACCCGGCGCGCCTCCCATCACGGCCGCCCTGGTGCCCTCTGGTTCCTGAGGAACAATGCGTAATGGAAACAATTGATTGGTGGGATCAGTCTGCCAAACCTGTTTCAACAGGTTTCTCGCGTCAGCGGTTGGCGGGGTATTTCAATGCCCCGCAACGGAGCGTTCCAATGCCCCATCACCGGAGAAAAATCGTAATGGAATGACGATGGTGTAGGGGTCATTCGTGAATGACCCCCATTGTGAGCAACCAAATCAATGGATGGGTGGGATCGCAACCTCCGCCACCTCCCGCCCAATCGCCCGTCGTGCGCCTCCCCGGCCGCTGTGGCATACTGAATCTGATCATCATCCGCCAACGGCCGAGCAAGGGGAAACAGCATGAAGCGCCAACTTGAGCTCTTGGGCATTGGATTGTTACTGATCGTATCTCTGGCGGGCTGCGCCCAGCCAACGCCGACCCTTCAGCCGGCGACGGCCGCGCCCGTGCCCACCGCCGAGCCGGCGCCGACGGCCGTGCCCTCAGAGACACCCACCCTTGCGCCCAGTCCAACCCCGGCGCCCAGTCCCACTCTATTTCCGGTGGAGGTAGAATTGGGTCGCGGTCTGGTGCTGGACAGCTTTCTTCCCCAGTCGGCGTTCACCCTGCGCTTTAACCAGTCCATGAACGCCGCGGCCGTCGAGTTGCCGCTGCTCGTATCTCCCTTTCGGGCCGGCGAGCACCAATGGGATGACACCCAAACCGTTCTCACCTTTGTTCCTGACGGCATCTTTCTCCCCGGCGGGACCTACCTCCTGGCGTTGAGCGAGGACCTGGAGAGCGCCGATGGTCAATCCTTCTCCGAGGTGCAGCAGTGGGAGATCGAGGTGCTGTCGGCGCCCGCCGTGGCCAACCCCTTGCCGGCCGCGGGTGAACACCCAGAATAGAAACCCGTGAACTGCTTCATGGAGAGTAAAGAGTATTACCATCAAGCCCGTCAGGATTGCCAGCACCCCGACCGTTATAGCACCCGAGGAGTCAAGTCCGGGCGTACTGAAGCTGCGAAACTTGCCAGCAGGAAAAAGCTGGGGACGCCGGCGACAAAAGCAGCGATATTCAGGGTAATCGCCAATCGTTTGTTCTTTTTCAGGTCAATCACACCGGATTGGGCATATCCCTCCGGCAACGTCCTTGTTGAGGTACTCATCACAGGTTCTCCTTCTCCACTTGCAGAATTCGGTAACGTGAGCTCACTCTAGCACTACGCGGCGGGCAGGGCACGATCGGATAGGCGGCCAAGCCGCGGATAGGCAGATCCTTGCCGCACTGGACCCTCAGAACCCAAACTGCGATACGCGAAGCGGAGCACAAGCTCTTGATGCTCAATGGACTGCTCGACTTGCGCAAACGCACTCGAATGCCCGGCGTCAAACCAATGGGTTTCGATGGGTTTGCCGAGGGATTTCATCTTTGCTTCATACATCTCTATCGGCCGTGCCGGGGTTCGCGTATCGTTGCGTCACTGGATGATGAGCACCGCTGTTTGGCCATTCTCAACATAGGTAATGGGCGAACTGGCAGCACAATGTACCGTTTGTTCCTCTGGCATGTCACCGAAAAGTGTCAGCACCCAACGAGTGCGCAACCTGCTCGCCGACTCGTGCAGGACTCACCCATGACATTCTAGCGAAATTCTGGAAAAAGTCAGGCCGCGTACCAGAGCCAAAGGCGAGTCGGGTTAACCCGGGGTCGGATGACTGGGTGCAAGCTCTATTATTCGCAACTCTGTCGAATTCCCAACACATTGGCAACCCTCTCGGCGAATTCATCTACCGAGTCTACTTTGCCTCTTGAGCATACCGAGATACTGTTCTCCTGACATTCCTTTAGGATTGTGTATGTGATTCGTTCGTCGAATTCGAGGAATTTGCGCCATGCTTCTTCTGGCTCAGTCAGTTGATGAACTATCTCCTTCATGGAATTCCGTTCATCGGTCTCGTTCCAGATTCCATGGCTCGATTGTTCCGGTATTGCCAAACATACAATCTGACGAGTCGCAATCACTTGCGCAATGAGAGCTGGGTTGCATATCCCACCATCAATCAAGACGCTAGCGTTGGATTTGGTGGCGGCAAGGTCTTGCGCCAGCAGGTCAAGGTACTCGGGAAGCGCCGCTTGATTGAAGCTGTCGAACACGTCCCAGGACATGCCGAGCAACCATGCCAGCCCGTCTTGAGCTGTTGACCACGCTTTGCTGACCGGGTGACGCTCCAGGGTAAATCGGCCGTGATATGCTCCGTAGATACGGGCGTCCATGTCGTAGACAGGGATATTGAATCTGGCTGAAAGAGCCCGGCAGATGGTTGTCTTGCCGGAACCGGCTCCCCCAACAACCCAGTATAGCTTGTCTCGTCTGAATAGAATGGCGCGAGATTGGGCGAGTAGGTCGTGATTGATGATGAATCGCATTGGAATCCGCCCTTGATCGTGTTCCATGTGACGAGCGTTTTGTGAAACTGCCCAACGGCCCCAATCCAGGCCGCGTTGCCCTGCGCTCAGGAACACGACTCATAATCAAGATCGGCAACAATGAAACTCTCGATGGCTGAGCAGGGAGGAAATCTCCTGCGGGAGTGCGCCACCGGATTGCGGCGCCACGGTGGTTTGCCCCCGCCAGAGCCTGAGATATCGAATACCGGTCCGGACAATGGGAGTGACCTCGCTCTGACAGGCTCTATGGATGGCCAATGGTTCATGGGTTTTCATAGAAGGAAACCACATCTCCGGTGTCGTTCGCGAGACTGGTGGCCGATAACTTGAAAAGGCGCGTGAGTACTAGAAGATCGCCCGCAGATCCGCCAGTATTCATGGCCACCACAAACACGATAAACAGGACCCAGCTTTCCGGAACTGTCAACATGAGCAGCAACCCTACAGCGCCTATGATTACCAACGGGCCTACCGTAACGATGGCGTATTGGCGGACGGGAATATACCAGGCTGGTGCACCGGCGTATGCATAGAACAGGCGCATGGCAAAAACCGGCCTGCTGCGGGTGAACACCCAGAATAGAAACCCGTGAACTGCTTCATGGAGAGTAAAGAGTATAACCATCAAGCCCATCAGGATTGCCAGCACCCCGACCGATACAGTACCCGAGGAGTTCATCAACTCCGGGCGTGCTGAAGCTGCGAAACTTGCCAGCAGGAAAAAGCCGGGGACGGCGATGACAAGAGCAGCGACATTCAGGGTAATGGCCAATCGTTTGTTCTTTTTCAGGTCAATCTCAACTGTTTGGGCATATCCCTCCGGTAATGTCCTTGTTGAGATATTCATCATGGGTTCTCCTCCACCGGCAGAACTCAGTAACGGCAGCTCATTATAGCGCTACTCGGCGGGCAGGGCACGGCCGGATAGGCGGGTAAAGCCGGGGCTAGGCAGCCCCTTGCCGCCCTGGACCCTCTAGACCCAGATTGCGATACGCGAAGCGGAGCATGAACTCTTGATGCTCAATGGACTGCTCGACTTGCGCAAACGAACTGGCATGCCCGGCCTCAAACCAGTGAATTCCGATGGATTTGCCCGGGATTTCATCTTTGCTTCATACATCTCTGTCGACCGTGCCGGGGTTTGCGTATCGTTGCGTCCCTGGATGATGACTGCGCCAGCTATCCCTCTCCAGTTGCGGGGCACAGTGTATGCGGGTCTCCCCCAGGTTTATCGGATGACTTTCTGCACATGGTGAGCGACGTCCCACACGTTCCGACTACATCGAAGCCCAGTCGTTGATAGAGCCGCAATGCAGGATTTTCTGGCGATACACTCAGGGAAACCGCTGGATAGTGGGCCCGCGCCCTGGTCAGCAGATGGGAGAGTAAGGTGGTGCCCACCCCCAAGCTGCGATACGCTGGCACAACCGCGACGGTCAATTCTGGTGTCGCCTCATCCACGTAGCCATAGCCCTTGTTCTCGCCCCTGAGCAATCGCAACCACGCCGCGCCAATGGGTTTGGTGCTTTTTCGGTCGATGGCGACAATGCCTATGTCGTGAGGTTGTCCCCAGTGTTGCACGTACCTTCGCAACTCGGGATGGTGTGGGATGTCTCGCGAGGGTGGTGTAGCTCCCTCCGGGACGTAGATTGCTTGGTAGAGCATTTCCCACAGGAACGGCTCATCTGCCAGCGTGATTGGGCGAATGCCGTAGTTCAACGAGAGAGTCATCGGTTACCTGCTGTTTGCCTCACATGATGTTCGCTCGCAAGGAACAGCCGAACATGTCCTTTCATAGAAAATTCCTACACAAGCAAACTAGCAAGGTGGTTACATAGAGAGGTTCTGAAGAAGCGCGAGCAGTTGGCGCAGTTCGCATACCTTCTTGATTACGTCCCCTGCAAGGTCTTTTCGCGGAAGCTTCGACCGCGCCGGCATTGTAGGTCAGATCCGTACGTTGTGCAAAGCCAGTATTATGGAGACCGGCATGAAACAACGGCCGAAGAAACTGCTCGACCGGGTGCCGGATGCATGCTGTCGCAAGACAGTGCACAGCATCGACTAGACGGACGTCTATTGGGCCAAGCGCTTAATCCTCTATCACGAAGAGCGCCATCCGCTGGAGATGCGTGAGAAGGGAATCAGCGAGCAGTTGCCATTTGCCCCGCCGCCGGCTCGAACCTATAATCCGCCACGTGGATAGCTCTAGAATCACCAGGCGCCAGATTCGAGAAGGACTAGAACGGATATTGCCGCGGGTAGCGAAACCGGGGCGGTATACCGGAGGCGAGCTCAACAGCATCGTCAAAGAGTGGGACAGCGCTCAGGTGCACCTGGCGCTGGCGTTTCCTGAGGTTTATGACCTGGGGATGTCCAACCTGGGGTTGATGGTTCTCTATGATCTGGTGAACCAGCGACCGGACATGCTCGCGGAGCGCGTCTTTAGCCCCTGGATCGACATGGAAGATGCGCTGCGCAGCGCGGGATTGCCCCTGTACACCCTGGAAAGCAAGCGGCCGGTCGCCAGCTTTGACGTGCTGGGGATCACCCTACCCTACCAGCAGCTTTTCACGAATGCGCTCAATCTGCTGGACTTGAGCGGGCTCCCGCTGCTCGCCTCGGAGCGGGGCGGCGTTCAGCCGCTGGTCATTGCCGGCGGGCACGCCACGTTCAACCCGGAACCAATGTCCCGTTTCATGGACGCGTTTGTGATTGGCGATGGCGAGGAGGCGTTGATTGAACTCCTCAACGTGGTCGGGGAGGGAAAGCAGAGGGGCACCGGCCGAACGACGCTGCTCCGGCAATTGGCTACGATTCCCGGAGTGTACGTGCCGGGCCTCTACGATGTAACCTATCACTCCAACGGCAGTGTAGCAGCGGTCGAACCGAGGCTTTCAGAGGCGCCCGAACGGATACGGAAACGAATCGTTCCGGTGCTGCCTGCTCCCCCCACGCGGCCGGTGGTTCCGTTTGTGAGAACCGTTCACGATCGGGCGGTCATCGAAATCATGCGTGGCTGCACCCGCGGCTGCCGGTTCTGCCATGCAGGCTTTGTTACCAGGCCGGTCCGCGAGCGGCCGGTGGCCGAGGTGTTGGCGGCGGTGGATGAACTGGTGGCGAACACGGGATATGGGGAGATCGGGCTGCTTTCACTATCCAGCAGTGACTATACGCAAATCTCCGAGTTGGTCAGTGGGATCGAGGCGAGGCATGCCGACACACCTCTCGGCATCTCGCTTCCCAGCCTGCGCATCGAAACCGCCTCGGCCGACATGCTGCAGGCGACCGGCAAGCGGCGCAAAGGAAGCGCGACCTTTGCCCCCGAAGCGGCGACCGACACGGTGCGCAGGATCATCAACAAGATGATACCGGAGGAACGGATCCTGGAGGTGACCAACGAGGTATTCAGTCGAGGATGGCGCACGATCAAGCTCTACTTTATGATTGGGCATCCGCGCGAGACGTTGGACGACATCAAGGGACTCGCCGACCTGGCGTGGACGGTGTTGCGGCAGGGCCGCAAACACCACGGGCGGCGAGCGCGCGTCAATCTCGGAGTAAGCACGTTCATCCCCCAACCCCACACCCCATTTCAGTGGCTGGCGATGGATCCGCGAGACACGACAGAGACGAAACTGGCGCTGCTGAAAAAGATGACGGGCGGCCGGGGGGTGGAACTCAAATGGAACGAGCCGGAGGAGACGTTGTTGGAGGGTCTGCTCAGCCGGGGCGACCGGCGCCTGGGGGGGGTGATCCAGCGCGCCTGGGAACTGGGCGCCAGATTCGATGGCTGGCGAGAGCATTTTGACCTGGGAGTGTGGGAACAGGCAATGGCGGAGGCTAACTTGTCGTTTGCGTTCTATAACCACCGGCAACGGCCACTGGAAGAGGTTCTGCCCTGGGACCACATTGACACCGGGGTTCGGAAATCCTACGTCATCCAAGAGTACGAGCGCAGCCTGCGGGGGGAGACACAGCCCGACTGCCGCGAGGGGTGTGTCGCGTGCGGGATTCTGACCGCATTTTCCGAGTACCGAGAGGGGCTGCCGGCCGGGGCGTGGCAGTGCCCGGAACCGATTGTCCAGGAGGACGAGTGAGCATTGACCGCGACCTCATCCCGTTGCTGACGAGCTATCGCGGCGATGAGGTGTTCAACCAGTATCAGGAAGAGCACCCGGAGCACGACTTGCCCGATGCCGCGGAGATGAGAACCAACAATCTGCGCCGGTTCCTGGACACTTTTGGCGGGGCGCGCCACATCCTGCTGGCGGAAGCGGCCGGCTACCAGGGGTGCCGGTTTTCCGGAGCGCCGATGACGAGCGAGGCGCAACTGGTCGAGCCGGCGACACTCCACTGGGCAAGGGGCCAGGGCTACTCGCGGACCAGCAAGCGGGACCGGCTATGGCGCGAACCTTCGGCAACCATTCTCTGGGAGACGCTGGGTGATCGGATGGACTGCCTAGTGTGGAACACCTTTCCCTGGCACCCGTACGGCGAGCGCGGGCCGCTCTCCAACCGGGCTCCCAGGAGAGCCGAAGTCGCGGCGGGCATTGAAGTACTGCTCTGCCTCCTGGCGCTTTTCCCTGAGGCCCAGCCGGTGGCCGTGGGCCGGGTGGCGGAACGGACTCTGGACCGGCTGGGGATGAAACCGGCGTACATCCGGCACCCTTCTCACGGTGGCAAACCACAGTTCGCGGCCGGAGTCGAAGCCTTGCTTCAAGTAGGGAACCCAAGGCAGGAGAGGTGAACAAGACGGTGGTCGCCACCTGCTTGCTCCTCCTTTTGGCGGCGTGCGGATCCGGATTATCAGCGCAGCCAGCGGCAACCGAGGCCGCGGCCACGATCTCGGCCGGCCTTCGCCTGACGGCCGATCACACCCTTCCGCCTACCTGGACCAGCACCCCCATCCTGGGCCTACCGGAGGTCGGTACGCCCCAGTCGGCGCCGAGCACGCCCCTCGCTACCCCACGACCCAGCAAGAGTCCCTGGCCTACAGCAACGCCGAGTCAAACCAGCCATCCGCCGACGGCGGCCCCAACGGCGACGCCCACACCGACTGACACCTACACCCCAGCTGCTCCGCCCACTCGCTCTGCGACGCCTGTTGCCACGGGCCCGAACCTGCTGCCCAATCCATCATTCGAGGGAGGTGCGCATCATCCTTACGATATACCGGAACTAGAGGTACCCAGCCATTGGACTTTTGAGTGGGAAGAGGGGGCCAATCCATTCGATCCCGACCCGTGGAATGCTTTCGTGCGGCCGGAGTGCCGAGTTTTGTCCAAAGC
>DAOUVM010000153.1 GCA_030667645.1 Ardenticatenales bacterium
CCAGGGAATGCTCATCCTGTGGCGAAAGGTATCGGGAAGAAACACAAACGCCATACTGGGCACGCTTTGAGCCGCTCGCGATCGTCGGTGAATGCCCCGCCCATGGGCTCTTTTTCAGATCCCCGGCGGAAGCCGATCAGGCCCGCCTGAAGCGGGCCAATGCGATGCGACCCATGCTCCCACCGAAAGAGTTTGCCATCAACGCCGGCCCCAAGTCGGCTGACCTCCTCCGCCGGGATGTCAACTGCTACCTGGATCTCTTTTCCAGCCGCCAACTGCTGTACCTGCAACACGCTGAACGGATTGTCTCCACCTTCGATTGGCCGGCGCAACTCAACCTGGCATTGCTGGTCTCAACCTCGCTCGAGTTCAACTCGATGCTCTGCGGCTACAAGGGAGCAAGCACACGCCGGCCCGGAGCCATCAGGCACACCTTTGCTCATCACGCGTATTCGTTTCCCTACACCGCGCTGGAGAACAACCCCCTCTACCCCAAGAAAGCTTCCGGCACGCTGCAAAAGCTGTTCCACGACCGCATCCGCCGTGCCCGTCGTTGGGCGGCCCTGCCGGTGGAGCGACGATTCATCGACGGCTCTCCACGCAGCGTACCCATTCCAGGAGAGAAGGATTCGGGGGAGGAGACCAGACGCCAAGTTGATCTGCGGTCGGGGACTCGACGCTTTCTGTTGATGCAAGGATCATCCGCATCGCTCGACCTCGAGCCGAACAGCGTGGATGCCGTCGTAACCGATCCACCCTACTTTGACAGCGTGCAGTACAGCGACCTGGCTGCTTTCTTCCACGTGTGGCTCAGGCGGATGCTCCCAGAGGGGGCGAGTTGGGACCTTGACCTGGCCGACTCAGCCGTGGACCCACACCGGAATGACGGGCCTGGTGGGCAATACGCCCGGGTTCTCAGCGCTATCTTTGCCGAGTGCCACCGTGTTCTAAAAAAAGAGGACGGGCGCCTCATCTTTACCTTTCACCATTGGAATCCCAATGGCTGGGCGGCGCTGACGCTGGCGCTCAAACGGGCTGGCTTTGTGCTGCTCGACAAGCACATTGTACACGCCGAGAACCCCGCCTCGGTCCACATTGCCAACCTCAACGCCCTAACCCATGACGCCATTCTGGTAATGGCCCCAGGGGAGATCGGGGTGTCTGGGTCTTGGTCGCAGCCGCGAAGAATCGACAAAGGCGACAGTTTCGCTTTTTGCCAAGATTGCTCCTCTGTGCTAGGATGGATGCTGGACAAGGATCTTCAAGAGATCGAGATAGAAGAGTTGTGGTTCAAGTTGCTGGCCTAGTGCCGATGATGTGATGGATGCATACCCGTGAATACCCACTGCCCGTTCTGCGGGATATCGGCCGGCGAGGATCCGGCCGATATCGTCTACCAGGATGCGGACGTCATTGCCTTCCGGGACATACATCCCAAGGCGCCGACCCACATCCTGATCATCCCGCGCAAGCACATCCCCAGCGTTGCGCAGGCAGGGGCGATCGACGCTGCGGTTCTGGGCAAACTGATGCTGACGTCCGCCAAGGTGGCTGAAATGGAGGGCCTGGACGGCGCTTTTCGGCTGGTAACCAACGCCGGAGCGCGGGCGGGCCAGAGCGTGTTCCACCTCCATGTCCACCTGCTGGGCGGTCGCGCCATGGGCTGGCCTCCGGGTTGAGTGGTGATTCAGATGTTAGCGAGCACAGGTGATCTCTTGCCAAGGGGGCCCGGCTGCCAACCCAGGCTCGGCCGGCTACCTGTCGAGAGCCGCATGACCGGACGGAGCGCAAAGAAATGGAACTCTCAATCGTAGCTATAGATAAACCGGACCCAATAAACTTGATTCTTGGTCAGGCCCACTTTATAAAGTCAGTGGAGGACATCCACGAAGCAATTGTAGGCGCGGTGCCCGGCATCGGGTTTGGCCTTGCCTTCTGCGAGGCATCCGGGGACTGCCTGGTTCGCCTCTCCGGAACCGACCCTGTCATGATTGATCTGGCCCAGAGAAACGCAACGTCATTGTCGGCCGGCCACAGTTTTGTTGTTTTTCTCGCCGAGGGTTATTATCCCATCAACATCCTGAACGCCATCAAGATGGTGCCGGAAGTGTGTGGCATCTTTTGCGCCACGGCCAACCCGGTCCAGGTCATCGTTGTGGAGACGGAACAGGGACGCGGCATTCTCGGAATAGTTGATGGCTCCAGCACGAGGGGAGTTGAGACTGAGAAGGACATTCGTTGGCGCAAGGATCTGCTGCGCCAGATAGGCTACAAGCTCTAGTCATACCGACGGGCAAGTCAGACGCCACGAGGGACTCGAATTCTGGAGGCGGCCGGACACTCTTTTGATCCTTAGAGAAAAATGATGGAACTACAGAAAAGAATCACCAATGACATGCAGGCGGCCATGCGATCCGGGGATCGTGTCCGACGGGATACGCTACGTCTGGTGCTGGCAGCCGTGAAACAGGTAGAGGTCGACCAGCTGATCACACTAGATGACCAACAGATCTTGACTGTGCTGCAAAAGGAGGCAAAGAAACGCCAGGAAGCCATAGCGGACTTTTGCACAGCAGGCCGGTCAGGTGATGCTGATGGCGAGCGCGCCGAATTGCTCATCATCCAGGAATACCTGCCGGCCCAGGCCACAAAGGAAGAGATCAATACCAGAGCAACCGCCATCATCAACGAGCAAGGGCTGCACGGACCCAGGGCCATTGGGCCGGTAATGAAGCAGTTGATGGGTGAATTCGAGGGAAGAGCCGATGGCAGAATGGTCAACCAGGTCGTGCGAGAGTTGTTGACCGCCTGATCGGTCGCAATATCCAGGCACTATCCATGAGCCCGCCGCAGCACGACTCTATTAGCCAATCAGCCTGGTCACCTGCCATTCGCTGGTGGAGAACCATCCGGCCGGTCATATTCTGCGCTCTTTTGGTGACGGTCCTCACCATGGTGCTCATCTTTGACATCCTGCCCGTGCCCCAACTCGAACTCCTGGTGGGAGAAAAAGCACCCGAGGACACCCTTGCGCCGCAGGCCGTGACTTATGTCTCCGAGGTATTGACCGAAAGGGCGCGCCAGGAAGCCGTTGCCAATGTCCGGGACGTGTACAATCCGCCTGACATGAGGGTTTCACGCTCCCAGGTTACTCGGGCGCTGCTCGTCCTCGATTTCATCGACACCGTTCGGGCTGATACGCTCGCCGGCCGGCCGATCCAAAAGGGGTACATCAATTCCGTACCCGAACTTGAGCTTGCCGACGAAACGCTGGATATCCTGCTCAACTTGACCGCCCAGCATTGGGAGATCGCCCGTCAGGAAACACTCAACGTAGTGGATGAAGCGATGCGCGAGCAGATCCGCTCGGACCGGCTGGAGGAATCACGAGCTGCCATCCCCTTGCTGGTTCGGCTGGAGCTGTCAGAGAACAACTCGGCCGTTGTGACCGCGCTTGCACAGCAGCTCATTGTCCCAAACTCGTCACCCAATCCCCAGCTCACCGAGCAGTATCGTCGCGAGGCTGAGTCCAGCGTCCAGCCGGTCCAACAATCCTTTGACATCAACTCGACCATCGTGCTCAAGGGAGATATCATCGACGAGGCCGATATCGAAGCGATGCAGCAGCTTGGCCTGATGCAGCCGGAGACAAGCTGGCAGGACAGCTTTAGCATGTTTGTTGCAGTTGTGCTGTTCATCATCCTGCTGAGTCTGTACATCACCCGCTTTCACCCCGAATTTCTTACCAGCGGCCGTCACATGACGCTTCTGTCGACCTTGCTGGTTATGTTTGCCCTGATAGCCAAACTCATCGTACCGGGACGGGCTCTTCTCCCGTTCCTCTACCCGGCGGCCGGGCTCTCTATGCTGTTGACCGTCCTGTTTGATCCGAATCTGGCCATTGCAGTGACCATCTGCCTGGCCGCCATGGTGGGCTTTATCGGCGGGAACTCTCTCGAACTGGCGATCTATGCCGCAGCAGGGGGAATGATCTCCTCCCTGGTGATCAAAAAGTCTCCCCGCATAAGCGCCTTTTTCCGCACCGGCATATTGGTGGGCATCGCCAACACCTGCGTCATTCTGATCCACCGGCTGGCCGGTTCCGATCTGCTAGGGCTCTTTCAGTTGGTCGGGGTCAGCTTTCTCAACGGGCTTTTCTCAGCGGGGTTCACGCTGACAGGATTTTACGTGGTGGGAAACGTGTTCAACGTCGTGACCTCGCTGCAACTCCAAGAGTTGGCCCGCCTGGATCACCCTCTCTTGCAGGAACTGCTTCGGCAGGCTCCCGGGACCTATCACCACAGTTTGATGGTAGCCAACCTGGCCGAGCAGGCTGCCCGGCGCATTGGCGCGGATTCAGCCCTCGTGAGGGTTGGTTCCTTTTACCACGATGTGGGCAAGATCACCCGACCGTATTTTTTCACCGAGAATCAAGAGGGTTCTGGCGTTCACTCCCGACTCGACCCACTCACCAGCGCTCAGACCATCGTCAATCATGTTTCTGATGGCGTAGAGCTTTCGCGACGGTACCGGCTGCCGGAAACGATCCAAGCATTTGTCACCGAACACCACGGACGGCGGAACATCAAATTCTTTCACCACCTGGCAATCAAGGCTGCGGCTGATCCCGACAGCGTGAACGAGCAGGATTATCAATATCCTGGTCCCAGCCCCCAGAGCCGGGAGACCGCTGTGGTGCTCTTGGCCGATTCATGCGAAGCCGCCTCAACGGCCCTGCAAAGCCGCGGGGAGGAGCAGATCGAAGAGCTTGTAAATCAAATCGTCGATGAGATAATGCTTGAGGGTGAACTGGACGAGTCCGGTCTAACGCTGGGTGACGTTCATACAATCAAGGAGAGCTTTGTGGAAACGCTAAAGGGGCGCTTTCACGTACGGCCCAAATACCCCGGCCAGCGGATATCAGACAAGCTGGACCCGATCAACCAAGACCCATCCACCACGCGGCCGGGAGATCGCGTGGTCGCCCTCCCTGACCCGGAAATGCGAGATCCGGCGGACCAGTAGAGTGTATCAGATAGAGGTAGTGTCGGACGAGGGGCTGGTTGCCGATGTCCCAACAGCATTACTTGCCGCTGCAGCCCGCGCAACGCTGATCCATCAGGATTCCCCCCCCGGAGAGCTCACGATCCTGGTAACAACCGACGAAATGATGGCTGCCCTCAATCAGACCCACCGCGGGATCCCCGAACCGACCGATGTGCTTGCTTTTCCAGGCGGCACGCATCCAGCACCTTCCGAGTTTCCGCAGTATCTTGGAGACATCGCCATCAGCCTACCCCGAGCGCAAGCGGCCGCTGGTGTTCACACCTGGGAGGCCGAGTTGCAGTTGCTGTCGGTTCACGGGACGCTACACCTGCTGGGGCATGATCACGCGCAGGATGATGACAAAGCCCGCATGTGGGCAGCACAGAGGGAAATCCTGACCATACTGGGAATCTCGGTGTCGGTGGGCGATTAACGGTCGGCTGCGGGCAGCCGGCGTTCCCCCGCACTCCTCGGCGCACTCTGCTCAATTGCCCCCACCCACCTGGATGGGCTCCAACAGGATCCGATCCCCGATCTCCTCTCCATCACGATAGACGGGCAGTCGAGGGTAGCCTGCAGTGCGAAAGTAAGCGCCCGTTTCCAGTGGGTACAGTCCGGCCGGCAGATTCACGGGGACAGAGAAGCGATGCAATTGTGCAAATAGGTCGCCTGGCTGCCAGCCATCGGCCGGCACGTCGAGCCTGTCCTGTTGTGCCGCGACATCGACCTTGCCGAGAAGGTGCGTAAAGAGCACCAGATCTGTGCCGGCCGGCATCTGAGCAATCGGCTCCCAGAAGGTGATCAACTCCAGGATGTCGCCCGGGTTCACCGCCAGAGTTCGCAGCTCGTACCCCACAAAGGCCAAAGCGAACCCCAGGTCGATCGGCTCACTCAGATGCAGGCGAGCGCGAGCGGCGTTCGGCTCCCATACATAGATGTCGAACCAGGGTGAGAGGTCGCCAGGTGGCAGCTCAATCCGTTCCACCAAACTCGCAGTCGGGTCAAAGAGATGCTGCAATCCCGGATCAAGCGGGGCCAGCGCCGGAAAGACTGCGCGAGCGCGATCCGCGCGGGGGAAGACAAGTGCATACCGGGCATCATACCACCGCGCCCCCCGCACCGGGCTTGTTCCCTGTATCACCAACTCGGCCACCGAGGGGTCGTGAAGCGAGCCGGGATACATCGTCGAGATGCCAAGGGGGGTCGTCTCTGGCTGCTTATCCAGGTAAGAGGCGATCTCGACCACATGGGCGTGATAGGCAATACGGGTGTCCCGGTGAATGCCCCAGACCAAGAAATAGTCATGCACTGTGCAAACAGCCAGCCACAATAACCCCACAACC
>DAOUVM010000062.1 GCA_030667645.1 Ardenticatenales bacterium
CAACCAACCGGGCACGGATGATGGAGAGCGGCACTGTAATCTGCCTGAGATGTGACGTGGATGAGATCCTCCGCCGGCTGAACATGGGCGATGATCCCCTGGAGCGGCCGCTACTTGACACAGCCAACCCGCGGGCGGAGGTCGAGCGGCTACTGACGCTGCGCCGCAAGGCCTACGTGGCCATCCCCTGGCAGATTGATACCACCAGCCTGCTGGTTTCAGAGGTTGCTCACCGAGTGATACAGATGGCGAACACCATTACGCTCCCGGTCTGCTCACCTGGAATCAAGTACGATATCCACATCGGCAACGGGCTATTAGCACACATCGGCGGGGTGTTGCTGGCGGCCGGTGTCCCAAAGGGCAGCCGCGTCGCCGTCGTCTCTAATCCGGTTGTGATGCCGCTCTATGGAGCCCGGGTTGAGGAGTCCCTGCACTCGGCCGGGCAGCAGCCGTTTTCATGCTCTATTCCCGATGGGGAACAACACAAGACGCTGGCCACTGTTGCCACGCTCTACGAGCAGTTTCTCGCCGGCCGGTTGGACCGGGGCAGCACCGTGTTGGCGTTGGGCGGAGGCGTGACCGGCGATGTGGCGGGCTTTGCGGCCGCCACCTTTATGCGGGGGGTTCGCTTTGCCCACCTCCCCACCACGTTACTCGCGATGGTTGACGCCAGCGTAGGCGGCAAGACAGGAGTCGATCTCCCTCAAGGCAAGAATCTGGTCGGTGCGTTCAAACAGCCGGCCGTGGTGGTGATTGACCCGACCACGCTGGCGACATTGCCGGCCGAGGAGACCCGCTCTGGCCTGGTTGAGGCGCTCAAACATGGCATTATCGGCGACCCTGGTCTTGTTGCCGAACTGGCGCAAATCACAGACCGGCAAATCGCAAACCGGCAAATCGCCCGCTCAGTCCGCGTCAAGATCAATGTCGTCGAACAAGATCCTCTGGACAGCGGCCGCCGTGCCGTACTGAACCTGGGCCACACTGTGGGCCACGCCCTGGAAAAGCTGAGCAGCTTCACCGTGCGGCACGGAGAAGCGGTGGGAATTGGAATGGTGGCTGCGGCGCAGATCGCGGCCGAACTAAATTGGGCTGCTCCGTCACTGTCTGATCACATTGGGGCTCTCCTGGCAGCCTGGGGACTGCCGGTGCACTGCCCGCCCCATGATGTTGACACCATCTTGGAAGCGATGACCCACGACAAGAAACGGCGCGGGAGCAAGCTGTGCTGGGTACTTCCCCATGCCATCGGCAAAATAGAAACCACAGAGAACGTCCCATTGCAGGTCGTGAAATCGGTCCTGTGCAACATGGGCGCTAGGAACAAATGAACCATCACTCATCACCAACCACAGGTCGCAGTTACAGGATCCTCGTCCTTCACGGCCCCAATCTCAACCTGCTGGGGCGGCGGGAACCAGAGGTTTACGGTCGAGTGACGCTGGATGAGATCAACGCCGAGTTGAGCAAGGCCGCGAACAGGCGTGGTGCAGAATTGCACATCGTCCAGTCCAACCACGAGGGCGCGCTTATTGACGCGCTGCACGAGGCAATGGACTGGGCCGACACTGACACCATGAGGCAGGTACAGCGCGGTGTGCTCATCAATCCCGGCGGTCATACCCACACCAGCGTCGCGCTGCGAGACGCGGTTGCGGCCGTCGGGATTCCCGCGGTGGAGGTACATCTCTCGAATATCCACGCCCGCGAGCCATTCCGCCACAAGTCGCTCGTCGCACCGGTCTGCGTAGGCCAGATCAGTGGCTTTGGCTGGCGTACCTACGTCTTGGGGTTGACGGCGCTGCTGGATTACTTGGCCGATCTTGAGGATTCTCATCCTGACAGGGCCTAGCCCGGCCAATCGTGCCCCACCGCGAACCCACTCCAAACGAGCTGTCCTGCAAATGGACCACGCGCCCGCCTTTGACGGTGGATCGGAAAAGACCCCTTTACGAGAAAGCAGAGACGTGATGAAACGTGCCAATCGCCTATCAAACATGCCCTCCTATCCCTTTGCCGGTTGGGCGAGACACGTGGAGGTTGCCCGACAGAACGGCATGGATGTAATCCGGCTGGACATTGGCAACCCTGACCTGCCGCCGCCGGACGAGGTCATCCGGGCACTCGGCCGGTCTGCGCACCGAGCCGACCACCACGGCTATCCTGGCTACCTGGGCTTGCCAGCTCTGCGCAAGGCGATTGCCACATACTACCAACAGCGTTTCGGTGTAACGCTCAACCCGGACACTGAGGTCGTAGCACTCCTCGGCTCCAAGGAAGGCATTGTCAAACTGGCGCTTGCCTCCCTCGACCCTGGCGACCTGGTGTTGGTGCCTGACCCTGGCTACGCACCCTATTCAGTGGGAGCTACACTAGCCGGCGCAGACGTCCACACGTTCGCTCTGCGGCCGGAGCGCGACTTTCTGCCCGACCTCGACGCTATTCCCCCACGAGTTGCCAATCGCGCTGTCCTGATGTGGCTAAACTACCCCAACAACCCCACCGGGGCCACAGCCGACCTGGCGTTCTTTGAGCGCGCGGTGGAATTTGCGCGACGCCATGATCTGCTACTCTGCCACGACGCGCCCTACTGTGACGTCACCTACGATGGATATGTGGCCCCCAGCCTGCTGCAGGTTCCTGGTGCGGCCAAGGTTGCTGTGGAATTCAACTCGCTATCCAAGACCTGGAACATGGCCGGATGGCGGATTGGGATGGCGGTGGGTAACGCCGACGTATTGGCAGCGCTGGCCCGAGTCAAATCCAACATGGATTCCGGCATCTTCCGGCCGGTGCAAGAGGCGGCCGTTCAGGCGCTCTCGGCCGCCTCCGAGTGGACACTGAAGCGAAATCGCATCTACCAGGAGCGGCTGGAAATCCTGTTGGGGGGATTGTCGGCAGCCGGGTTGGCGCCCCCTCGCCCGCGCGCTACCCTGTACGTATGGGCCAGGGTGCCACGACCATCGGAACAGTATGCGCTTGACCTGCTGAGGAGCACCGGGGTTGCGGTAGCACCGGGCGCGTTCTTTGGCACGGCCGGAGAGGAATACGTGCGCCTCTCCATCTCCGCGCCGGCGGCTCGAATCCAGGAGGCAATGGAACGGGTGCGCCAGTTCGCAGGACAAAGGACAGCGCCATCAGGTTGATAATAGGCAAACTCCGCCAGTTGATTTGAGCGCCGACAGCAGTCTGGGGCTACGTTGAGCGAACCAGCAAGATCTTCGGGTCTTCAGAAGCCTCAGGGATCTGGTGTGTATTGATCGATCGCTTTGCGCACGACTGAGGGTTCGGCTGGGAGCTCGAGCGGCGGGTTCGCGTGCCGGGCGATCACGTCCGCCAGAGTCCCCTCGTGATAACCCACCTTGAACCCGGTGAATTTGAGGCCGTGCGCGGTAGAGATTACGACGACGCGATGTTCTGGCAGGATCGTCCCCCGCTCCACTAATTTGAATAGAACTGCTAACGCCGCGCCAGTCTGAGGGCAACTGTACAACCCGGCGCGGTCGGCGCGGCCGGCCGCATTGGCCAGTTCATCCTCGGTTGCCTGTTCCACAACCCCCTCAAAGGCTCGCAGCACCTTCACTGCTCGCTCATAGCTGACCGGAGCGCCGATCTGGATGGCGCTGGCCTGAGTCCTTTTCGCCGATACCGGTTGGTACTCCTGAAAGCCGGTCAAGTAACTCAGGTAGAGTGGGTTGGCGTTGGCCGCCTGGGCGCAGGCGATGCGAGGCAGCTTGTGGATCAGTCCCAATTCTCGCATCATCAGCAGCCCTTTACCCAGAGCGCTCACGTTGCCCAGGTTGCCGGCCGGGATGATTATCCAGTCCGGCACCTCCCAACCGAACTGCTGCACAATCTCAATCCCAACCGTCTTTTGCCCCTCGATACGGAGCGAGTTCATAGAGTTGGCCAGGTATATGATCTCGTCGCAGGAGCGTCCCGGCCCTGCACCGGGAACAGTGATCTCTTTTACGATGCGCATACAGCCGTCGAAATCCGTATCCAGTGCCAGCACCAACGCGCCGTTGGCAATGGGCTGGGCCAATTGCGCTGTAGAGACCTTGCCCCGGGGAAGAAAGACGATAGCCGGAATGCCGGCGGCGGCGGCATAAACGGACAACGCGGCCGAGGTGTCGCCCGTAGAAGCACAGGCCACCGCGCGGATCGGTCTGCCATCGGCAATCATCTGTTTCACGACCGAGACCAGCACCGTCATCCCCAGGTCCTTAAAGGACCCCGAGTGGCTGTTCCCGCACAACTTGACCCACAAATCAGAGACGCCGATTTCTTTCCCCAGTCGCTCCGCCCAAAAGCAGTTGGTGTGGCCCTCGTATGTTGAAACCACATTCTGGTTCTCGACCTGCGGGCAGACCCACTCTTTTTTTCCCCACACGCCGCTGCCGTACGGCCATTCGTTGGCTCGCGTCCGCCGGTCAAAGAGCGTTGCCCATCCCGCCGAGCCGCGATCCTTGAGCGCTTCCAGATCATGCGCTACGTCCAGCAATCCTCCACAGTCCTGACAATGGTAGATGACGTCATAGATAGAGTAGCGGCGGCCGCAACCACGCACACATTCCAACCAACTTGAGTAGGGCATGGTTCAACCTCCAACTGCGTGTGTCTCTACTTGATGAATAGGCCGGTAACCTCGGGTCGCCAGGTCATCGGTCGGGATGGAAGCCTCATCCGGCTTGTCTGAAAGGCCAAAGAGCAGGGCGCCCCGCCGCCGCCACTCCAGCGCCACCGATCGCACCTCATCGGTGATGAGGATTTCCCTTTTCAGGAATTCGGGCAACGGTGCCTGGTCATCGACACACCCCATCCGCTCGATGGTGGCCCGATACTCGTTGTGGCGAAAAACTTTAAGGGGGGTGGGATCGCCCTGGAGCACAAGAGTATTCACATCCCTGTGTATGTCACGTAGTGTGGGGCCCAAGCCGGCAGCTCGATTGTCCACCTCGGCGAGAAACTGCGCAAAGTTCGCCAGTCGGCCGGCGCGGATTTCGGCCACTATCGTTTCCAGTGTGTAGAGGCCACTGCCCAGTACCAGACAGATGTAAGCCAGATAGTCCTGGTTATCGGTCGTGAAAGGATGAAACTCGGGCTGGTTGAGGCAATCATAGGCGACCTGGAAACCTGCCGCATCAAAGTCACCCCACAGTAGGTCGCCAACAGTCTGGCGCACTGCCTCGACCCGCGCCCCGTCGATGACGTGATCATTGCGCCCCCGTGCACCGAGGGCCGTCTTGTCCAGGTCGATGATTACGGCCGCGCGCGCGTCCAGTGGAAACCCCTCCTCGCGGCAAGACCGGTCGAAATCGGTCAGCGCCGCCCAGCGATTGGTCAGGTAGATCCTCTCCTGACCCTGTTTGCTGACCTCTATGTAAACCGGATCGTCACTCTCGGCCGCAATAAAGGCACGGCCGGACCATCCCCCGATGCGGCAGATGTTGGAAAAGGCGGCGCCGTCGTTCAGTCGGGTGTCGCCCACGTAAGCCAGCCGCTCGATGCAAGTCCCAGGAGAATCCAGCGCTCGTGCCTGCCGCAGCAAATGGACAATGACGCAAGCGTACGCTAGTTCGGTCTTGCGAGGAGTCACACCTTGAGCCAGCCCAACCTGGGAGCGAATGTCCGCCAACGGCGGCAGCCTGTGATCCATCGGCACCAGGTTGCGATAGACAATCATGTCGCCCAGAAACTCGTGGACAGAGGTGCGGCCGTGAACTCTCATGTCGTTGCTTCTCCGTGCGATATTGCGTGTTGCCTACTGTGGGGCCGCAAGAAGGAATACGCAATCCAGTGTGATCATGCGCTGGCTCTTACACAACGTACCCTTTGGCAACAAGCAATTCTGCGTTGAGAATCGAGCCGGCGGCGGCGCCCCGCAACGTGTTGTGGGAGACGGTGACCAGGCGCAGGTCCAGGAGCGGGCACTCGCGTACACGGCCGACTGTCACCGCCATGCCGCCCTCGGCGCCGCAATCCCGGCGCGGCTGCGGCCGGACCGGCTCCGGCCGAACCAAGATGGGATGCTCCGGTGCGCTGGGCAGGTCCCGCACGCCGGCCGGGCCGCGAAAGTCAGTCAGCACGGCGATAGCTTCCTCAACCGTCGGTCGCCTCTCAAATCCGAGCGAAAGGCATATGGTATGGCCATCCAAGACCGGCACGCGGTTCGCATGGGCGCTGACCACGACATCAGCCTCTGACCGGCAACCTTCCACCACCCGGCCGAGCAGCATTCGTGTCTCGCGCACCATCTTTTCCTCCTCGCCGCTAACGTGGGGCACGACGTTTCCCAGGATGTCCAGCGAAGCAATGCCCGGGTACCCGGCCCCTGAGATGGCCTGCAACGTAGTGGCAAACACCTTTTGCAGGCCAAAGGCTTGGTCCAAGGGCTTGAGGGGGATGACCATCCCCGTGGTGGTACAATTGGGGCTGGTAACGATCAGACCGGGCCAATCCTCCCCCGTCCGTTGTTGCTCAATGAGCGCCAGGTGATCGGCGTTAACCTCCGGGATTATCAACGGGACGTTCGGTTCGTAACGCCAGGCGGAGGCGTTCGAACAGACAACATAGCCAGCCTTAGCGAACAGGGGCTCAACCTCGCGAGCAATGGCGGCCGGCAGCGCCGAAAAGACGATGCGAGCGGGCAATGAGGGTTCCAAAGGGCCGACGATCATCTCACCGACACCGGGCGGCGGATCGCCTGGTATGATCCAGTTGCAGACATCTGCATAGGGGTGGCCGGCGCTCCGCTCCGAGGCCGCCAGCGCAGCGACCTCGAACCACGGATGATCAGCCAGGAGTTGAACGAAGCGGTGACCCACCATTCCGGTCGCGCCCAGAATGCCGATGGGGATTCTTGTGTTCACGGTCGTCTCCATGAATAGGCTTTGGCCAGAAGTCTCTGTGCCAACTCGCCTGAGAATAGGGTGCTACTGCCGCCCGGGATGCAGAGTCCCTAATGGCCGACGTTGAGAATCACCTTGCTGTGAATCAGCCGCACCGCCTCGGCTGCGGCATCGGCTGCAATGACGAGCGAGACGCTGCAATCAGAGGAGCCCTGCGCCATCGCGATGACGTTGATCTCCCCCTGACCCAGTGCGCCAAAGATACGAGCCGCCACCCCCGGCGTGCTGCGCATTCCCGCGCCGACTGCCGTCACGATCACCACATCGTCCAGCGACCAGACCCGGTCCACGTCTCGTCGTGCCAGTTCCAGAGTCATCTCCTCCTCAACGGCACAGATGATCGACGACACACCCTCCGTGGGAATAACAAAGCAGATAGATTGCTCCGATGAAGATTGGGAGATCATCAACACGCTGGCGCCCTGGCTGGCAACGGCGGAGAAGGTGCGGGCGGCGATGCCCGGCACGCCCATCATCCCCCGCCCCTCGACCGTCACCATGCTTAACCTCCTGATGGCGGTGACCGCCTTGACGGTGCCCGGTGTGGTCTCGGGCTGACGACCGATGCAGGTTCCAGGGCAGGAGGGATTGAAGGTGTTCTTGACCCACAATGGAATGCCGCATTCGACAACCGGCCGGATGGCTCGAGGATGCAACACTTTGGCCCCAAAGTAGGCCAGTTCGCTTACCTCACTGTAAGAGAGCACAGGGATAACCCGCGCGTCGGGCACTATGCGTGGATCGGCCGTCATCACTCCGTCCACATCGGTCCAAGTCCAGATCTCATCAGCGCCCAGGCAGTGCGCCAGGAGCGCAGCGCTATAGTCACTACCACCTCGCCCCAACGTGGTCGTGACGCCGCCCTCCGTTGCCCCGATATAGCCGGTCACAATAGGGATAACCCCTTCGTCGAGCAGCGGAGCCAGGCGGGCGGAGACCTGGGCACAGGTGGCTTTCATTAGCGGCATGGCATTCTGGAAGGTTGCATCAGTGACGATCAGTCCAGTGGCGTCCCTCGCTTTGCTCTGTGCACCCCACTGCCGGAGCAGGGCAGCCAGGATGCGAGCGTTAATCCGCTCGCCCAGCGAAGCAATCGCATCCATCGCGCGCGGAGTGACTTCCCCCAGAACATCTACGCTGCGGCAAAAGCTCGCAAATTCCTCCAGGTACGAATCGACCGTGGCCGATAATTGGGCGCGCTCGCCGTCCGCGGCCAATAGCTTGTCCACAGTATGATGGTGACGAACGCGCAACTCTGCGACAACAGCCCGGTAGGTTTGGTCATCGCCGGAGGCAGTTGTCAGCGCCCCACGAGTCAGGGTGTCGGTCACCCCGGCCATGGCCGAGACCACCACAGCCTGGCGGTCCCACTCCCGAGATTGCTTCAATATGAGATGGGCTGCTTGCTCAATTGCTTCAGCACTTCCAACCGATGTGCCCCCAAACTTGCTCACCAGTGTAGTCACTGTGGCTCCTCACTCCCCGCCGCGATGACATCTCCCAGCACGCCAGCGGCCATTGCCTGGAGGCCAGCGCCAGGTCCCGATGTGGTCAAGGCGAACTCAAACATGCCAACTTCACCCTTTCGCTTGCTCACATCAGATTCTCATCCCGCAAAATGCTCCAGCCCATGACATCGCTGGCTGGGGCCATTCCGTAGCGGGCCCGCATCTCATCCACTTCCCGGCGAACCTCCTCGGTGATCGCTTGGCGCCGTCGACCGGCTCGCCGTGCAGCCAGCAGCCGGTTGAGTGCAAAAACGTAAGCTTTGGCGCTGGCGATGATGGTGTCTGGATCGGCGCCACGTCCCAGGAACACGCGTGTCATCCTCTCCTCCGTGTCTCCCACAGGCAGTTCCCCCTCAATGCGAACCGTTACCTTGGCCAGGGCATCCACACCTTCTGTCAACGCCTCCACTGAGTATTCCAGCAACTCGTTGGGCACGTTGACGATGCTGTCAATTGCCTTGAAAGCGGCATGAATGGGGCCGTTGCCGTGGCAAGTTGCCCATACTGCTTCCTCTTCTGGGCCCTGCAAGCGGACGGCTGCAACGGGCAGTGTGCTGGTCCCGCAGGTGACCTGTACCTCTTCCAGTTCAAAAGTCTCCTTCATATACACCATCGTCTCTCCGCTGACAATGCCCTCCAGGTCACGGATTTCCAGATCGGGTTTTTTCTTGGCCACATCCCGGAAACGCTTGTAGACGCGCTCAAACTCCGCATCCTCCAGGCTGAAACCCAGTTCCGCCAGGCGGCGGCGCAGCCCTTCGCGCCCCGCCAACAAGGGGGTTCGGCTCTCCGCTTCCACGGCGCCAATCTCGGTGGGGTCAAGGACCTCCCTCTCGGCCCGCCCCCGCAGCACCCCATTCTGATACATGCCAGAAGTGTATGCAAATGCCTTGTCGCCGACGATAGCCTTGTGGGACTGAATACCAATCCCGGTCAGGTGGCTCACGAGCCGACTGACGGGATGAATCAAGCGAGTGTTGACGCCGGTGGTCAAGCCTAGTACCTCTCCCCTGGAGTGAAGAGCCATGACGATTTCTTCCAGGCGAGCGTTGCCGGTTCGCTCGCCGATCCCGTTGACAGCACACTCTGCCTGGCGCGCGCCATTGAGCAGCGCCTCCAGGGTGTTGGCGGTCGCCATGCCGAGGTCGTTGTGACAGTGCACGGAAATGACTGCCTTG
>DAOUVM010000200.1 GCA_030667645.1 Ardenticatenales bacterium
GTCGCTCTGATGAACGCGCTCGGCCGCTTTCCGACCAAGAACTTTCAGATGGGCAGTTATGAAAAAGTGGAGCGGATTGACGCCGATGCGCTAGAGGCTCGTGCCTTTGTGCGCCATATGGCATGTTACAGTTGCCCGGTCGCTTGCGACAAACTGTACCGCCTTCCCGACGGCCGCTACGCCGGCACGGAACTACACAGCGTGGAATACGAGACGCTGAACTCGTTTGGGGCCGCCATTCTGAATCCGGACCTGGACAGCATCCTCTTTGCCAATAAGCTGTGCGACGACCTGGGCCTGGATACCATCTCGGCCGGCCGGGCCATCTCTTTTGCTATGGAACTGTGGGAAAAGGGAATCCTCACCCCAGCCGACACTGGCGGGCTAGCGCTGGAATGGGGTGACGTGGAAACGACCTTGCAGTTGGTGGAAATGATAGCCTATCGGAGAGGATTCGGGGACCTGCTGGCCAATGGGGTGCGCGAGGCGGCCGCGGCTATTGGCCGAGGAGCGGAAGAGTATGCCATGCACGTAAAGGGGATGGAGATCCCGGCCCAGGACGGCCGCGCCCAACGCTCAATGGGGCTGGCGCACGTCACCTCCACCCGCGGAGCGGATCACCTGAAGGCCTTTCCCACCATTGACGAATCCGGCAACCTGGAAGAGGCGCGCCGTCGCTACGGCGAGAGATATCTACCGGAACTGGCGGACCCCTTGGAAACTCGATACAAGCCAATGTTGGTCAAAGACGGCGAGGATTTTGGCGCGGTGATAGACTCGACCGGTCTGTGCAAGTCCGGCGGTACCTTTGTGATGGCCGAGCTATATTGGCCGGACATCGCCGAGGCGCTGAGAGCAGCAACCGGGATGGAGGTGACGGTCGAGCGCTTGAAGCAGATCGGCGAGCGCATTTACAACCTGCAACGCTGCTATGACGTGTGGCATGGCATCACGCGGACTGATGATGTGCTCCCGCGTCGCTTTTCCCATGAGCCCTCGCCTTCCGGCAATGCCAAAGGGCAGGTGATTGACCTGGAGCCGATGCTGGACGAGTATTACTCGTTGCGTGGCTGGGACGTGTCCACCGGCCGCCCAACCTCCGAGACGCTTCGCCGGCTGGGATTGGCCGCCGCTGCTGAAAGGCTGAACCTGCCATGATGAACATCTCGGTGCGCTATCACACGCCGCTCCGCTGGGCGCGAGGCTTGGCGAACGAGACCGTCACGTTGCCCACCGGAACTCGATTGGTTGCGGCTGTGAAACACCTGGCGGAGAACAACACCTCTGCTTTGCGCGGGATGCTGCTGGGGCCGGAGGGAGAGATTTCACCCCACGTGGTGGTATTCCATAACGACTCTCTCGCAGCCGCCGGGGGGAACACCGTAACTCTGAACGACGGCGACGAGTTGAGGCTGTTTCTTGCCGTCTCTGGCGGGGTTGATTGGGACCGTGAGAGGGCAGGCGGGCGAAAGCAAAATGAATCCGGCGTTGACCTACGAGCGAAAGGCGATGGAAAGAAAAGAAACACCCGATCTGACGGTTGAACTCTGTGGCTTGAGGCTGGCCAATCCCTTTGTGCTTGCCTCTGGGCCGTTGTCGTTTTCCGCCGAGGCGATTCGGGCTGCGTTTGCGGCCGGAGCGGGCGCGGTGGTTACCAAGACCATCAGTTCGCACCCCACCGTCAATCCCATCCCCCACATGGCGGATATTGGCCAGGGTGCCTTGCTCAATACTGAGGGCTGGTCGGATCTGACGGCCGAGGCATGGGTGGACACAGAATTGCCGGCGCTGAGGGAACGGGATGGCATCCTTATCGCCAGCCTGGGGCACACGGCCGCCGATGTGGAGGCCTGGGCGGGCCCGGTGGCGGCCGCCGGGGTGGATATGCTAGAAGTGGTATCCTATGTGGCCGGGGACATGCCAGCGCTAGTGAGAGCAGCCAAAGTGGCCGTGGAGGTTCCGGTCTTGGCCAAGGTCAGCGCCAACTGGCCCGACCTACTGGATGTGGTTGGCGCCTTGGTCAAGGCGGGCGTGGACGGAGTCGCGGCGATAGATTCCATTGGCCCCACCTTGCGGATAGACATCGAGACCGGGCGGCCGGTGCTGAACCGGACTGGCTGGCTCTCCGGCTCTCCCATTCGCCCCATCTCCCAGCGCATAGTAGCCGATATTGCTTTGCGCTATGACGTTCCTATCGTGGGCACGGGCGGTATCGGCCGGGGAGTTGAGGCGGTGGAGATGTTGATGGCCGGGGCGACAGCCGTCGGCGTCCACACCGCTCCTCTCCTGCGCGGCCTCGGCTTTTTCGACAGGGCGGTCATAGAGATGCGCCAGTTCCTGGTGGCGCACAACTATGCCTACGCAGCCCAACTGCAGGGTCTCGCTCTACCCCACTTGAAAAAGCCGCTGGAGCCGGCCGGGTTGACATTTGCCTTTGATGTTGATTGTTGCACCCACTGCAACCGATGTGTTGAGGTCTGCGCCTATGGAGCGCGGAGGCTACTCGGCGATGAGATGCACGTGGATGAGGGCGAGTGTCGTCTCTGCGGTCTCTGTGCTGCCGTCTGCAAGCCGGGAGCGCTGCGCTTCGAGCTTGCCACCGGCCCGTGAGGGCTTGGGTGTCACAAGATTCTCTTCTGTGAGTTCGGTGCCAAGAACCTGAATGCCTTGACAAAGGAGACTGTGTGCATTAACATTGTGGCCACAATCATTGGGGCGACAATGTAAGTGTGCGGAATCCTGTCATGATGAGATTCGTTGATCGAAAGCGCGAACTCCAGGCTCTGTCCCTGGTTCGTCAGACTCCAGAGGCAGGTCTGCTCATCCTGTTTGGTCGTCGGCGTGTCGGAAAGACACGTTTGCTTACGCATTTCTTGGAAAGCCAGGCGATTCCAGGGGGCCTCTATTGGACTGCCACCACGCACGGTGCAGCCTTTCAGTTGCGTGATTTCTCTCAATCGCTCCTGCGATATGATCCTCGTTTCACCATGCTCCCAGCCTCGGACTTTTCATTCCCTGACTGGGATGCCGCGCTGGGTCATCTGGCCGACGTCGTTGCCCAAGCCACCGAGCCGCAATTCATAGTCCTGGACGAATTCACCCATCTGATTCGCAATGATGCGGCCCTGACGAGCGTGTTCCAGAAATCGTGGGATCATCATCTTTCCCGCCAGCCGAATCTCAGACTCGTGCTGACGGGTTCCCTGGTGGGCATGATGGAACGGGACGTGATCTCGTACCAGGCACCCCTGTATGGTCGTGCCACTGCCTTGCTTCGCTTGCGCCCGCTTCCCTACGCTGCGCTGATTGAGCTATTTGCTGGCCGAACCCCGGTTGAGCGGGTGGCGATCTACGCCGTCACTGGAGGGGTGCCGGCCTATCTTGATCTGTTCACCCGTGCCAACAGCTTCATGGCAACGCTCCACGATCATTGTCTCGGCCCGGGTAGCATCATGCTGACTGACCCGGCGCTGATCCTTCACGAGCAGTTGAAGGAGCCCCAGACCTTCGAGTCGGTCCTCTCGGTGATCGCCAGTGGCTATCATAGGTGGGGAGATATTGCCCGCATGGCCGGTGTGCCTGAGAATAGCCTGGGCCATTACCTCAATCTCCTGCAGGAATTGGAATTGATCGAACGCCGCGATCCGATCCTTTCTCGTCCTGGTGGACGGCGAGGTCTTTATCACATACGTGACCATTTTCTGCGCTTTTACTATCGCTTTATCGTTCCGCACATCTCGGCAATTGAGCGGGGCTATCTGACAGCGGCCGCTGACCGGATTCATGGAGATTTGCGCGCATTCATCGGTACACATGTCTTCGAGGAACTCTGTCGAGAATGGGTGTGGGCAGCGGCCGCCTTGGGTGATCTCGAGTTCCAGCCAGAGATCGTGGGATCCTATTGGCGACGTCATCGGGGAGAGGGTGTGCAGCTGGATGTGGTTGCGGCCAATCGACGGGAGAAGCGATTGCTCATCGGTGAGGCAAAGTGGGGCAGGGGTGCGGTCAGCCGGCGAGTCTTGAGTGACCTGGTTGAGCGCAGCCAGAGAATGTCTCAGGTCGCAGAGGGGTGGTCGGTCGAGTATGTCCTCTTTGCGCGCGAGGATTTCAGCAAAGCAGCGCATGCGGCTGCGGGTGATATGGGGGCGCGCCTTGTTGCGCTGCCAGAGATGGAACAGAAGCTTGCGACGGCAAGCCTCTGAATCATGAGGTTGGCTGCCCACAAGCCTGCTGGGGCGCTGACCATCGTCCCTGAGCCGCTGTCAGACCCCGCAGAGCAATGAGTGATAAAGCTATCTCTGCTCCACTTGACGGTTGATGAACATGTCGTGCATCTTTTAGGAAATCCAGATTATGATAATCTTGCTTTCCTTACATTCGACTGGAAGATCGCATTTCTTCAGGTGGGACCGCCTTCCAACCCTGGTTATGACACCCAACGCCCATCAAGCACCGCCAATCGTCCCCAGAGGCCAACAGGGTTCGGGCATGATACTGCCGGCGAACTACCCGGATCGATAGGACCGTCTCCTGGAAAGCCTAAAGAGAACGTCGTGTGCCTCTGGTTGTGGTACGGTCCATGCCATACCATACACAAGGGGGAGATGCGATTCCAATATCGCCCGCCCAACCGCCTTACACTGTTCCCCATGCGACTGCACGGGTAGCTGGTGCCATCCTTCCTGATGGCAAGGTCTACCTGCAGCCGTTTATCCCCATGATTTCCCATCCCTGACCCCGGGCGTGGGCAGCCAGTTGCTCATCGGCGTAAACGGCCACCGGGTGCCCCACCCGCTCCAACAAGGGAATGTCGGTATAGCTATCGGCGTAGGCGTAGCTTTGGGACCAGGGAAACCGGCGGCGGCCGTGCAGATGGGCCTCCAACCGCAGGACCTTGCCGGTCCCTTGGCAGATGGGGAGTTCACACCCCCCGGTGTAGCGTCCTGACTGGAGCACCAGTGGTGTCCCCACCGTCTCTTCCACGCCGAGCTGACGGCCGATTTCAGCCAACAGGGGAGCGAGGGTGCCGGAGACCAGGATGACCCGGTGGGCCGCGGCCTGATGCTCCCGCAACCGGGCCTTGACGTCAGGCCGCACCAATGGTTGTACGTATCGCTCGGCAATCCAGGCAAAGGCGACGGCCGCCTCCTCGCGGGTCCACCCGCGCACTGTCCAGCCGAGGTGTCGAGCCCACAGGCCGCGTGCAGTAGCTTCAGGTATTATGCCCATGCGCCAGAGAGGCCACATCGGCAGGTGGGTGGCCAAGTAAAAGTAGAGCAGAGCTCTTTTCACTCGATGCGTACGGTGATGGAGGGCGATGCCCTGCCCTGCCCAATATGGCCGGTGTAGAGGGTGCCGTCCAGGTCAAAGATCGCTGCAATCATCCTGTTCGTCTTCTCATCAACCGGAGCCGGGGAACGATGTCACGATATCCCGATAGAA
>DAOUVM010000019.1 GCA_030667645.1 Ardenticatenales bacterium
GTTATTGAGAAAGTAAGAAGAAGACGTGAGGTTGCACGGAATCACAAGGGTGCAATCGCAGAGGGGTGGGCGTGTGCCGGCTGCAATCAGTTGTTGGCCAGTGGCGGGCAGAGAGATGCCCCCTACGTGTCTCTCCTCCACATTCAATGTCCTTCGGCCGGCGGGAGAGCCGATCAGAGCTCCCGCACCATCACGACGAAAGGCCTTCCATCTGGTTCTCTTTGAAATCTCGCCACAAACTGAAACTCGGCCTTCTCCCAGACGCGCCGCGCCCGCTTGTTGAACTCCGCTATCGTAACCCGATATGAGGATGGTGTATGTTCGACACGTGCGAAATCGAGAACTCTGTTGACGTAGGCGAGTCCTAGTCCCTGCCCTGTCAGATCCGGACGAACCCCCAATCCAATATCAAGCGCTCTGCTGCAATAGTCCCCTCCAGGCACCCGGGCTTGCAGACCAAAGCAACAGTACGCAACAAGCTCTCCCTGCTCATCTGCCATGCTATAGTATGGGCTGCCGGGGTCCATGAAGCATTGGATCTCATTCTCGACCTCATCAGAATCCGGATTGTAGATGTCATACGGTGCTTTGTAGCGCCATGTCAGAATGGTCCGCGCGCTCGTCTCGTCCATTTGGTGAAAAGTGAGACTCATTCATGACCTCGCTGCTAGAAACGGTTGTGACGGCCGCTGCCCAGTGCTTTCATACATCGTACCGGTGCTCCCATGAAAGTCTGTGTGAGAACATTGTACCTTTGCCCAATTCGTCGGTCAACCGACCAAAGGCAATCGGGCATTTCGCCGCAGGACGCCGCTGAAGGCGTTGCCTTTCTGTGTTTTGAGGCCGGCAGGTTCGCTACCGGGTGCGTACTACCATATCTGTCTTCTGGGTAGCGGCCGTCGAACGGGCTCATCACGCGCGCAGACAGTGGCTGTGTGGTTATGTGTGGCGCCTTCCAGTCAGGGCATTGAGGCGAACCCGGCCGGCGGGTCACTGTGTCAAGGCAGCGCGCCATTCACCAATGCCAGCCAGATGGTGATGGCCCGGTCTATCCTATCCCCAACTCGCGCGCCCGCACGGCCGCCTGGGTGCGGTCACGGACACCCAGCTTTTGCAGGATGCTGGTGACGTAATTCTTGACGGTGCCTTCGGCCAAGCTCAAGCGGATGGCTATCTCGCGGTTGCTCAGTCCCAAGGCCAGCGCCTGCAGCACCTCCTGTTCGCGCTCCGAGAGGGGCTCTGGCAAGCCGTCTTCCGGCGGCCGTGCGGGCGGGGCCAATCGGGCGAATTCACTCAACACCTTGCGGGCTATCGAGGGCTCGATCAGCGCCCCTCCGGCCGCGACGGTTCGCACCGCCTCGGCCAGTTCGTGGCCTGACACGTCCTTGAGCAGGTACCCTCGCGCCCCGGCACGCAGCCCTTCAAAGACGTACTCGTCATCGTCAAAAGTGGTGAGGATGATCACCTGGGCCGTGGGCCACCGGCCGATAAGCCGGCGGGTCGACTCTACCCCGTCCATCTTGGGCATGCGAACGTCCATCAGCACCACGTCCGGTCGGACGGCGGCATAGGATTCCAGCGCCTCGGTCCCATCGGCCGCCTCGCCCACCACCTCCAAATCCCCCTCCAGCTCCAGCAAGGTGCGCAGTCCGTCGCGCATCAACCGTTGATCGTCCACCAGCAAGATTCGAATCGGCTCAATCATCGGCGGGCGCCTCAGCCAAGGGCAAGGAGAGTCGGAGCTGCGCCCCGCCCCCGGCTCGTGTTTCCAGGATAATCTCGCCACCTAACTGCAGCACTCGCTCCTGCAAACCCCGGAGGCCAAAGTTGGTTTCGGCGGCCGGACCGGCCGGGAATCCCACTCCGTTGTCGCTCACCACCAGAACAATCCGGTCTTTTTGCGGCATGAGCGTGAGCCACGCTTGCTCCGCCTGGGCGTGTCGCTGCACATTCGTCAGCGCCTCCTGCGCCGCCCGGTAGAGCGCCAGCCGGTGGGCTTGGGGAAGGGGCGGCATCTCGTCCGGCGAAACCAGGTGTACCTCGATGCCGGTTGCTTTCTCAAAGCCAGACGCCAACTGTTTCAGACTCTTGCGCAATTGCAGACCGGCCTCGAGCGGGGTTCGCAGGGTAGCCACCGTGTGTCGCAAATCTCCCAACGCATCGCGCACCTGCTCCCGCCCCGTCGCCACCATGGCGGTCGCCCGCTCGGGCTCTTGCGGAATCAGGCGTTGCGCTCCCTCCAGTTGGACGGCCGCAACCGTCAGGCGATGACCCAGTGTGTCGTGCATCTCCCGCGCCAAACGGAAGCGCTCCTCGGCAACAGCCAGTTCCTCCACTCGAGCGGCATATTCCTGCAATTGGGTATGAGCCTTTCGCAGTTCCGCCAACAACTGCTGGCTCTCCTGCCGGGCAAGATCGGCGCGAGCCAGGGCATGGGCAAAGACGCCGAAAAAAAAGTAGCCAGCGGCGTAGAGCAACGCCGACATGAGAGTCTCTGGGCCGCCTCCTATAAGGACGAGGACAGAGCCAGTCGTGAGGGCCAACACGCTGATCCAGAGCCATCCCCTCTTGTCGGGCAGCAGCAACATCGCCTGGGCGCTCAGGATAACGTGCAGCGTGGGAAACAGGGTAGGTTCGGAGGACAGGATCATCAGGGCGGTGACCAGCGCCGCCTGTGTTCCCAGGTAGAGGTGGGCGCGAGTCGGGGGCGCTCCCACGGGCGGTACACGGGCCATCAGGACGCCGAACGCCGCCAGCAGTACGGCCGATATTTCCCACCGAATACCTTCCTGGAGCATGTGGCGAAGAGCAATGATGGCAACCGACGCCAGAATCGTGTACGCAATCAGGTGGAGCAGTCGCTCCTCGTGTTGCGAAGTGGGTGACTGGCTCATAATGAGATTCTATCTGGTTTTGGCGGTCCATTCAAACCCTGCGGCGATGGTGATACTGGGCTATGTTCCGGCATTCCCGCCGCTGACCAGACCTGCACCTTCGCGGCGCTCATCCTGGCAGCCATCGCGGGCCGGGAACCTACCTGGAGCGACGACGCTAGCGATTCGGGGAGCAGTTGGGAAATCGGCCCGACCATCATTCGAACTTGAACCGCCACATGGCAATTCCAAAGAAGGCAGCGGCCATCCCGATCATGATTCCGATATCGGGCAACACAGCGCCCACCTCGGCCCCCTCGGCCATCAGTTTGATATAGCCGTCGATGGCGTGCGCGTGGGGGGTTAGCTGCGAAAGATAGAACACCATCCCTTCTTCCCGAAAAGTGGGATAGATGCAGCCGCCGATGATCATGAGCACAAAGCCCAGAATCGTACCAGCGTTCCCGGCCGTTTTGCTGGTGCCAAACAGAGATCCAATCATCAACCCCAGCGACGCCGCCGCCAGCGCCAGTGCCAGGGTCAATACGAGGACCCCCACGAGCGAATCTCCCAGGGGCATATCATACAGTACATTCCCCACGGTGAACATCACCAGCACTTGCAGGAACACCACCGCCATGTAGGCCAGCAACTTGCCGGCGATGATCGAACCGCGCTGCATCGGCGAGCTCAAAAGGCGGCGGAACGCGCCCGATTCTTTTTCTTTCAGTAGCGCCTCGGCGACAAACCCGACCAGGAAAAAGGAAAACATGACCGTAAAAGAGGGCATGAGGTAGCTGAAAGGGTTCCAATCGGCCAGCACCTCTTCCCCCGCCACATCCTTGCTCTCCACCCGGATAACAGGGTTCTGGCGAATCTCTTGTGCCTGCGCCCAGATGACACCCAACGTCTGCGCCTGGATAGTGGCAAGGGCTCGCGGTTCGAGTTGGTCGTACACGCCGGATTCGACCATCACCGTTCGGATTCCGTACTGGATTTCCCCCAGCATCTCGACACTGGAGGCTGCCTTTTCGGCGATCCCGGCGACGATGCTCGATGCTTCTTCCTCAGTGGGGTCCACAATCAACCGTATCTCGGTCGGTGTGTAGGCGTCGATCTGGGCGCTAAAGCCGGCCGGGATGATGATCGCCGCCGGCCGCTCCCCGTCAGCAACCAGTCGGTCTGCCTCCTCGGCCGTGTCCAGCGCTTCAATGTCCAGCATGGTAATCGCACTCAGGGCATCCGCCACCTGCGCCCCGTACGGACCGCTATCCTGGTTGACCAGGTAGGCCTCAACTTGCAGCGCGGGCTCCTCGCCCGGACCTGTTTCGCCCACATCGCTGAGCATCTTTTGCGGCCCGCCCATGATCGCGGAAAAGAGGAGCGGCAGCAAGAACAACACCGCCAGAGCACCCTTGTCCTTGAGCAAAACCTTCAACTCTTTGCCGGCCATTGCCAAAGCGTTCATCAAAAAGCTCATCTCTGCTCTCCTATCTGACTCTCCTGTCCTATTCTGGGGTGTCTCTTACGAGTCGAAATCAAAGCGCCACACGCCGATTACCAGAAAGACCACGCTAAAGGCTGCCAGGGCGGCCAGCTCGGAAGTAATGCTGGCCATCCCTTCTCCGCGCAGCAGCAGGCCATAGTATGCTTCGGTCGCCCAGGCGTGGGGTATCACCTTGCCCACCGTGCTTAGAAAGTCACCCATCAGAAACCTCGGCATGAACGCTCCGCCCATCGCCCCCATCACCCAGAGCGCCACCTGGCTGATGCCGCTGATCTGGTTCTCGGTGCGAGCCAGCGCGGCGATCACAACCCCCATGCTGGTAGAACAGAGCGCGACCAACAGCGACACCACCGCCAGTCCGAGCAGGTCATCGCCCAGCGTCAGCGCCTCCATCCCCAGCAGGGGAACGAGCAGGACGCCGGCGGCAAAGATCACCACAATCTGCGCCACGGTGGTGATCAGATTCGGGATCATCTTGCCCGCCAGCAGTTCCGCCTTGCTCAACGGCGCAGCCATCAGGCGGCGAAAGCTTCCCACCTTTCTTTCGTCATAAATGGACTGTGCCGTGGTCTGTGCAGTCAGAAAGACAAAAAGCACAAGCAAGCCGGCGACGGTGACCTGCACGCCCAGCTCGTCCTGGTCGCCCAGAAGGTTGGTGGGAAAGCTTTGGGCTATGGAGACCAGCGGGGTGTGTCTCGAGCGCTCGAATTGCCTGCGGGCCTGCTCCTCAATCGTGGTCTCGGTAAAAACCTGGTACTCTGGCGGCCCCGTGGCTGTCATCTCGTCCATCCGGCGAAAAGCCTCCCTCAGTTGGGTTTCCAGTGAGAGATTACGGGCCACGCCATCAACTACCTCTCGAACCGCGGCCGTCTGCTGTTCGCTCGCCTCCGGGTCGCTCACCAGCTCCAGCACAGTGCGCCGGCCGGCGCTCACATCGGCCGTAAAGCCGGCCGGAATCGAGAGCACTCGTTTGATTTCTCCCTCGTCTAGCAGAGTCCCTGCCTCATCCTGGGTGTAAAGCGCCACCTGGATGCCGCCGGTTGCGCTCAGGTCATCGATGAGCGCCTGCGCGATCTCGCCCTCTGCGTCGAGGTTCACCACCGGCAGCGTGATCGCCTCATTCCCCCCGCCAAGCGAGAAGACCATGCTGAACCCAATGATGAACACCAGAGGGAGCAGGAAAAGCTGGACCAGCAACCCCCGCTCGCGCAGAAGAATCCGGACATCCTTCAAAGCAATACTCAGCGCATTCATCACATTCTCCTCACTCTCTCAGTTTCTTGCCCGTCAGGTGCAAGAAGACACCCTCGAGGTTCGGCTCCAGAATCTGAAGCACAGTGATGCGGACATCGAGCTGGTTGGTGATCTCCAGCATCCCCATCAATGCCTCCTGAGCGCGGTGCGCCTCGATCTTGAGCAACCCATCCCTCAGAGACGCCGCCTTGACCGAGGCAAGCCCGCCCACCTGTTCCACCACCTGGAGAACCCGCTTTCCGGGAACGCCCGGCTCCCGCTCGGCGCCAAACTCCCCTAGCGGTCCCTGCACGGCCCCATCGTCAAGCCCTACCTGAATCACGCCGCCTCCCAGGCTTTGGATCAATCCCGAAGGGGTGTCCAACGCAATGATCTTCCCTTCATCTATGATGGCCACCCGGTGGCAGAGCCGTTCCGCTTCCTCCATGTAGTGGGTCGTATAGACAATGCTCGTCCCGGTCCGGTTGAGCGCCTCTACACTCTCAAAGATGGCATTCCGGCTCTGCGGGTCTACTCCGACGGTGGGCTCGTCAAGGAAGAGTATCTCGGGCTCGTGGAGCAGCCCGGCCGCGATGTTGACCCGACGCTTCATTCCGCCAGAGTATTTCTCCACCGCGTCGTCGGAGCGGTCGGTCAACTGCACGACCTCTAACATGGCGCTCACGCGCTGACGCAGTTCCTTGCCGCGCAGGCCATAGATGCGGCCGAAGAACATCAGGTTTTCGCGGGCGGAAAGCGTGGGGTAGAGGGCTAGCTCCTGTGGCACCAGCCCGACCTTGCGCTTGGCGGCGTTGGTATCCCGGCTGAGGTCCAGGCCGCAAATGTGCACCCGGCCGCTGGTGGGCGGGAAGAGGCCGGTCATCATCGAGATGGATTGGGTCTTTCCCGCACCGTTGGGCCCCAACAGGCCAAAGATCTCGCCCTGGCTCACACGAAACGAGATACCACGTACGGCCTCGAAATCGCCGTACTTTTTTTTCAGGTCCTGAACAACCAGGACTGGTTCGGACATGATTGCCTCCTTGTTCGCTATCTGGCCCATCATGCATCAGTATACCACCGGCCGGGTCACGTTGAACAGTGCCGGGGGTCACGATGAGGTCACGTGACCGCTCCAGCTCGCCCAGTTTTCGCTGATTTCTGGATGCCGCGCTGGCGTGGCCCGGCCGAGGGGCTGCGTTGGGGCGGCAGAGGCTGCCAAGGAGAGGGTGAGATCGGATATCGCGGCCGTGGAGCCCGAGGAGCCGCTCGGGATCACGCTGGGCTTGTCGAAGCGTGATTCCTCGCTGCGGTAGCGTCGATAGGCGGGCAATCAATAGGGAGTGCGGGGGGCGTGGTTCTCCTGGATGAGATCGAGAATGGGTTGCATTTGATTTGACGCGTGCACAGACTCGACGTTCGGATCCAAATTCGGACCCGTGGACCCAGGTGCGATCTCGCACCGGCCATTGGGGAAAGCAGGGGGAAACTCATACGGGCGAATCTGGGGACCGGCGAATCTGATCCCAGGCGGTGCGGATGAACTGCAACTCTTTCGCAGTCTCCGGCAACTCGCCATAGTGAGCGCTGACATAGGCGCCGGTAATCGCCTCAAGTTGCGATCTCATGTCCGGCCAGGATTTGACCAGGGTGGGCAGGTACTCGAACGGAGTATCCGAGTCGGGGCGCGGATAGCCGCGTCGGCTCGCCTCGTTTACCATCTGGGCGTAGATGCGACGGATGGAAGCGGCCGCATACCAACGGTCGAGAACGCGCAATCGTCCCATGAATGACTGGAGGCCCTGCCGGGCGCGCTCGCCAAGCCCTCCCGGCCGCTTGCGTTCACCCCATGCGGACTCGACATGCGCCTCGCCCAATCGCTGGCGCGCTTGCCACAGCCGTCCGAAACCCAGAGAGACTATTAGGATTGCCCCAACCATGGCCAACAGCGCCAGAATGTCGCCGTAGGGCTCGAAATAGGATGTCTGGGAGACAAGCTCGTTGGGGTCCAGGAGTGGAATCTCCCCGGAGAGCAGCGCCGGCTGCTCCAGCGGCCCATTCTGGATGAGAGCAAGCAGCCTATCGGTCAAGAGGCGCAAGAGCGGGTAGAGGATGGCAAAGGCAACGGAGAAAACGACGAGCAAGACCATGCGCGCGAAAAGCCAAACCGGGCCCAACAGGGCCAGCGCCTGCACGAGATCTTTTCCAGCGATGAGCGCGACCAGGCCAACTGCGATCAGGATCACGCCCCCCGCAGCGGCTGCAATGGAAAAGAGCCAGCCGGCGCTGAATGGAAAAGGCAATCCCTCCCGCCAGGTCGCCACTTCCTCGGCTCGAGCCAGCGCGACAGCCATCAGGCTGAGGAAAATAAAGCAAAAAACAAAGGGGGTGGGGCTCCAGTCAAGCATCTGCGAGACCATTGCCACGGCCGCCACCATGATCAGAACTCCGGTTCGAAAATTGAGTCCCACTGAACCCACATCCAGCGGCCGTTGAGCCAGCTTGAGTCCGCGCCACCAGAACACAAGGACGGAAAGGGTGAGAGTATAGTGCTGGGGAGACAGGCTACGGTTCGCCACATGGCCAGCCATCTCTTGTAGCCAGCCCAGGTGCAACAGGGGAGTGTGGCGGTAGAGAGTAAAGCGCAATGCCAGCAACACCCACAGCAGCAGAAAGAGCAAACCGATATCTCGTTGGACCCGGACCTTGAGATCGAGTGCGTCCAGCATGCGAACCAGGTAGAAAGCAAGCAGAGTGACGGCAAAGAATGCCGGCGTAGCCCGATCCGGCGGGAGTCGGCCGGCGAATTGGCTCACCGCCAAGACAATGGGAACCAGCAAGCAGGTGTCCATCCCGGCCAGTGTTAGGTACAGGATCTCGCGGCGGGCGCCCTGGCCTTTCTTGTTCATGGTGGCCCCTCAGGGCTGCCGGAAGACCTGCCCGGGGGCGCGAATTTCGGACAGCGCGCCGGCCTGCGCCAACGCGTCCCGGTCCGGTTGATGCGAGGCAGGCAAATCTGGCGGCAGGTGATGAACGATGATGCCTGGTAGATCGGCCGTGGGCTGTTCTTCGGCCAGTGAGACGAGCACCACGCGCCGGCCGGCTTCCTTGAGTTGGATCAGAGTTGCCAGAATTTCGTCGCTGACGACGGCGCTCACCATGACCAGGGTCGCTCCCAGAGGAATGCGAGGGCTCTCTGCCCGCAGCAGTACCTCGATGGAACTGGTGGCAAACGAGGTGACGGCCGCCAGGGCTTCCAACACACGAACCAGTTGCTCGGGTGAGCGACCGGGGAGAACCCTTATCGGCTGATCTGATCGGGGAACGCCATTTGAGAGCAGCCCAAATGTCCAGCGGTGCTCGGCCGCATAGCTGGCAATCGAAGCGGAGATCGATACCGCTCGCTCCAGCACGTCGGGCAGAACCCCCATCCAGATCTTGGGCATCGTGGCCACATTCAACACCAGCATGAGGTTCATGTCGGTCGTCGGTTCGTAGACCCGGGTTTGAAGCTCAGACCGGCGGGCTGATGCCTTCCAGTGAACGTGACGAAAGCCATCTTCCGGCCGGTAATCACGGATTCCGCGTGTGCGGGTGGGATCCTGAATCAGACTGTGCCTGGCGCGCGTCTCCCCAAAGGGAGCGCGGGTAGGGAAACCCAATTTGTTGAGTGGCCACACGTGTGGGTAGACAATGATCGGATCCCGCTGCAGCCGCTCCTCGGTGGTGGTGAAAAGGGTGAATATGTCGCCTGATTCTACCTTGACCGGTCCGAGAAAGTGGTGTCCTCGCTGCCGGCAGTGCAAGCGGAACTTGCGTTGCACCCGCTCGTACCACCGAATTGCATAGGCAGAGCGCAGATAACCGGTGGTTTCCGAGGTTGGCGAGGGGGAAAGCTGCACGTTCTCAGGGTCCAGGCAGAGGGGGAACTCGTCCTCAAAGCGCACCCAACTGAGCGGCAGGAACTTGTGATTGGTCACTTCCAGCGTCATTTCTATCACTTCGCCAGGAAAGACGCGCTGACGATCAAAGCGCCGGCGATACACCACCCCCCCGAGCGCCCATCGGTTCCACAGCCAGGCGATGGGGATGATCGTCAGCAAGGAGACTGCCAAAGCCAGAAAACCGGCTTCCTTGGTCAGCGCGCCGACCAGGGCAAGGATGCCAACCAGCCAGAACCAAACATCATGGAACATTCCCTCCGTGCGCTCGTAGAGCACGCGAGGGTCGGGACCAGCACTTTTCTCATCCCGACGCCGGACTCTGGCGTCGTCAGGCGTATTCATACCAATGCCAAGTTGTCAGAAAGCACTTGTTAAGGAAGAACCTCCCGTTTTGATTGGTGATTCATGGGTAGCGCGGTCAAAAAAGGACCAGGTTGTTTCCAAGTACGCAGAGGGTGCTAAAGCAGAGCGACCGGTCAGATAGACTCTACCGGCACAGAGACGGTATCCACGATATCACTGATGACGTCAGCCTGAGTTCGTCCACGAAGCCGGGTCCTGGGATTCACGATGATGCGGTGAGTCAGCACATAGGGGGCCAGGTATTTCACGTCATCGGGGATGACGTACTGTCGGCCGCGGCTGGCGGCCAGCGCCTGGCAGGTGTGGAAAAGCGCCATCGTACCGCGAGGGCTGACTCCCACGTCCACATCCTCGTGTTCGCGGGTGGCGCGGGCAATGTCGACGACGTATTGGCGGACAGACGCCTCTACGCGCGTTTGGCGCACCTTTTCCTGCATGGCGACGATTTCTTTCGCCCCAGTGACCGGCTTTAAGGTGTCCAGCGGGTCGCCTTGCCGGAAACGGAGTAGAATGGCGTTTTCATCCTCGTTGCTGGGGTAACCGATGGCGATTTTCACAAGAAAGCGATCGATCTGAGCCTCTGGCAGCGGGAAGGTACCCTCCAGTTCGATCGGGTTCTGGGTGGCGATGACCAGAAACGGGCGCGGGAGCGCCACCGTCTCCACGTCCACCGTCACCTGCCGCTCCTGCATCGCCTCCAGAAGGGCGGATTGGGTGCGTGGGGTTGCCCGGTTGATCTCATCGGCAAGCACAATCTGGGAGAGGATTGGGCCCGGCCGGAACTCGAACTCTTGCTCTTTTTGATTGAAGAAAAAGATGCCCGTCACGTCGGAGGGGAGCAGGTCCGGAGTGAACTGGATGCGACGGAAGGAGCAGTCAAGCGAGCGAGCAATCGCCTTGGCCAGGGTGGTCTTGCCGGTGCCAGGCACGTCCTCCACCAGGATATGCCCTTCGCACAGGATGGCCATCAGGCAGAGGTTAATGACCTCCTCTTTGCCGACGATGACCCGCTGGATGTTTTGGCGCACGCGAGCGGTAGTCTGTTCAATCATGTGCATCCTTTGTCCTTGCTAAGAAACAACTTCCCGCTTTGAATGCGGAATCAGGTGCACTGCATCTCCGCAAAAGGCCAAGTTGTCTTTGAACAAGTACTTTGCTGGCGCGGGAAGCCAAGCCATCGTGCCGTGCATCGCCTGGTCTGGGCAGCAAACCGGTTTCTTCCCCGTAAATGGTACTGGCGGCATGGCTTCCACGAGCGATTGAGATGGCGAATGGAGGACTGGCCCGCCGGGAGACTCGTTGAACCCCGTCCAGTGTGTTCACCGTTCGGCGGCGAACCTACTCTGGGATAGCAGGGATGGCTGCCACGCGGCCTTTCTTTGTGTCCAGTTCCACAAAGTAGCAGTCACAAGCCTCATCAATCAATTCGGGATCCATGCGCGGTGGAACACCTTCATACTCACAGATGGAGATGATTGTTCTGATGATGTCCCTGGGGTGGACGGCCTGCATAGCGCGCCCGGTCTCGTAGTACCATTTCTTTAGCAGATGGAGAAAGGGCTGTCGTTCAAAGGGAAAATCCCATTGCTTGCACACACGAAGAAAGATCTGGTAGTATCTCTTTTCATCGGGAGGGCCCACTTCGACCTTCATCTGGATGCGACGCAGGAATGCCAGGTCCACCAGATCGCCCGGGTCCAGATTGGTGGAGAAGACGATGAGCTGCTTGAAGGGAACTTCCAGTGTTTGGCCCGTTCGCATCCGAAGAAAGTCAATCTCGCTTTCCAGCGGCACAATCCAGCGGTTGAGCAACTCGTCCGGCCGTATCCGCTGACGGCCCAGGTCATCGATCAAGAACATCCCCCCGTTGGCCTTGAGTTGTAGCGGGGCGTCGTAAAACTTGCCGGTAGGCTCGTAGCGCAGTTCCAGAGAGTCCATTGTCATTTCGCCCCCGACCATCACACCGGGCCGCTTGAAGAGTGCCCAGCGCCGGTCAAAGTTCTTCAAGACGGACTGCCGGTCCCTACCGAGTCCTCGCTGCTGGGGAAACTCCACCGGGATGTGAATCTGAGGGTCATGAATCTGAATCATCTGACCGGCAACGGTGAGAGCATAGGGGAGCCAGATGGGGTCGCTGCCGGCCAGCAACTCTGCAACGGTCTGGGCTATGGTGGTCTTGCCATTTCCGGGAGGCCCGTAGATGAACAGCGACGAGCCAGCATTGATGGCCGGACCAATACGCCTGTGAAAATTGTCGGGCAGTATGAGGTGACCGAGGGCGCGTTTCACCTGTGACGGGAGGATACGGTTCTCCTGCGCCGTCTGGATCAGAATGGCCTGTTTATAGGTGTCCAGGTCCACCGGAGCGGGACCCACGTACTGGCTTCGTTCCATGGCCTCTCGCGCACGTTTGGTGCCCTCTTCGGTCAACCGATAGATGTAGCTCAACCTCCCGAGCGCCCCGGTTCCGGCAACTTCCACGAGATGTTCCAACTGCATCTGCGACAGGAGAGGGTCCAGTACCTGATTGTGCACACGGGTCACCTCCGACATGCGCCTGACGCTCACGTCGCGCTCTCGGAACAAGAGGCGGTAGATCAGATCGCTCACCAGCGAAATCGGTATCTTGAGTTCCTCAGCGGTTCGTGGCAGGGCCAGAGCTACCTTGAGCTTGGGTGATATCTCTATCATGATTTCCTCACAGATCTTCCGGGCCAGGGATGATTCCCCGAGCGTCCACCGCCAGTGCCCCTTGGCCGGCCGCCAGGACACGGAGCGGATTGATCTCCAGTTCCGCGACCTGCGGCAGTTCGAGCGCTAACTGGGAAAGCCGCAGGAGCGCGTCAATGACGGCGCTGCGGTCGGCCGGGGGCGCTCCACGCCAGCCCGCCAGCCGCCGGCTCACCAGGGTGGAGTCCAGCATTTGTTCCGCTTCTCCCCGGGTCAGCGGTGCAATCCCCACTGCGACATCACGAGTCAACTCGACCTCGGTGCCTCCGCTGCCCACCAGCAGCAGCGGGCCAAACTGCGGATCCCGCTTCCACCCGACAATGACTTCCAGCCCGGTGGCGACCATCTGCTGCACCGTCACCCCGTCCACCTCAGCCCGGGGCCGGTGCCGGCGAACGGCGGCAATGATTCGTTCATATCCTGCGCGTACAGCACTCGCATTGCTCAATCCGATCTCCACGCCGCCCACATCGCTCTTGTGGGTGATGTCCAGTGAGGTCACTTTGAGAGCCACCGGATAGCCCAACTCTTCCGCTACCGCCACAGCTTGCGCCGCTGTGGTGGCCTGATCATGGGCGGGGGTGGACAGGCCGTACGCTTCCAGTAGGCGAGAGGTTTCAGAACCACCGAGAATAGCTGCGCCGGATTGAACGGCAGTCTTGACAATCGCCTGGGCAGTTTCCCGATCAGCCGGGAAAGGGTCGATGGGGGGCTCGGGGGGTGTTTCGAGCCAGCGGCGGCGTGCGAGCATGGCAGCCAGGGTGGACGCAACCCGGCCGGGAAAGGCGTAATTGGGGATCCGTCGCCGGTGCAGAATGGCGAGTGCGTCGGCCGTACTGGCGAGCCCCATGATGCAAGCGAGCACCGGCTTGCCCGGCCCCGCCGCGACCTCGCCTATTACCTCGGCCAGACTGGTAGGGTAGAACCAGTCCTGAGGGGCCTGAATGACGACGGCAGCGTCTACTGTCTCGTCGGCCAGCAAGGCGTCCAGTGCCCGGGCATAGGTTGCGGGACCTGAGCCAGCCAGGATGTCCACCGGGTTGCGCACGCTGGCATGGGGGGGGCAGCGAGAAGCCAGATAGTCTACGGTGGCGTCTGTGAGCGGAGCCAGGGTCAGGCCAGCTCCTTCCAGCGCATCGACCGCCAGGATGCCGGGGCCACCTCCGTTGGTCAGCACAGCCACTCGGTTCCCCCGGGGGAGTGGTTGCCAGGCGAGTGCCCTGGCCCAGTCGAACAGCTCTTCTAATGAGCCAGCCCGCAAGACGCCCGCCTTACGAAAAGCGGCGTCATAGGCCTTAGCGCTGCCAGCGAGCGCGCCGGTGTGGCTTGCCACGGCCTGGGCGCCGCCCTCGCCCCGACCGACCTTGAGCATCACGACCGGCTTAACCCGGGCTGCCTCTGCGGCCACCTGGAGAAAGGCGCGGCCATCAGCCA
>DAOUVM010000110.1 GCA_030667645.1 Ardenticatenales bacterium
ACCAGTTCATCACCCAATGTTCATCCCCTATTCCAAGTCCGGCCGTGCCCCGATCGCCGGAACCTCCAGTTCGTCCTCGTTGCGGCCCGCTTTACGATCCACAAAGCCGTGCAACGCTACCCGCACCACATCGGAGATGGTCCGGCCCTCCAGCGCCGCTTTCGCCTTGACCTGGCGCAGCAACAAGCGCTCAACTTCTACTGTGACCCGAGCTTTTCGATCAGCCATGACGCCCCGCTTTCGCAATTTCGCAAATCCACAGAGAGATTATCACATCCGGCTGCCGCGGTCAAACCTGGCCCGGCATCACCTCGGAGCGCAGCCGCGAAACGAGCCAGAGATTACCACAGCCAGCCGAGGGAGTCAAGAAATCGTCCGAGAGTTCCGAAACCCAGGCGCGGCGCTGTCCCCGCTGCAGTTCCGCTGCTGCACAAAAAGAGCTGACAGGGCCAGAGTCGGGGGTGGGCACCTTTCCGGCCGGCTAGAAGGCGCAAATTGACGATTGTCCGCACATCAGGTGGTTACCGGGACCGTCTTGTGGAGTCCGGGCTCTACGCCAACACCTCGATCCCCTCCCCCTCCAGCACCTCGCCCACGACCCAGTAGGGTTGATCCAGCGCAACGCAGCGGCTGCCGAACGAATCCACCTCCTCGGGCGGCAGAGCGGCCAGCAGACCTCCCGAGGTTTCCGGCGTGAACAACAACATCTGCATCTCGTCTGAGAGCCGGGAAAAGAGCACGTGGGAGCGGTACGCTGCCTCGTTCTTGTTGGCTCCGGCAGGAAAGAGCCAGTCATCTGCGAGCGCCTGAGCTCCGTACACAAAGGGGAACGCCTCGAAATCAAAGCTTAAGCCCGCGCCGCTCCGCTCCGCCATCTCCCAGGCGTGTCCCAGCAGCCCAAATCCGGTGATATCGGTGACGGCGTGAAAAGCCCCGCCACTAATGGCTCGCGCAGCATCCCGGTTCAGCCGCGCCATCGATGCGATCGCCTCGGCAATGCTGCGCGGGTCAGCTACGTCCGACTTTAGCGCGGTCGTGACAATCCCTACTCCCAGCGGCTTGGTCAGCACCAGAACATCGCCCGGCCGGGCCCCGCCCTTGGTGGTGACCTTATCGGGATGAACGAGTCCCATCACTGCCAGCCCGTATTTGGGCTCGCGGTCCTCCACCGTGTGCCCGCCGGCGATCACACCGCCCGCCTCGCACACCTTTTCCGCCCCGCCCCGCAATATCTCACGAGCGATCTCGAGCGGGAGATCGGCCGGAAAGCACGAAACGTTCAGGGCCAGCAAGACCTCTCCCCCCATAGCATAGACGTCGCTCATTGCATTGGCGGCCGCGATGGCGCCATAGTCATACGGATCATCCACAACCGGAGTAAAGAAATCGATGGTGAGAATGATGGCTGTTTCCTCGCGGATCAAGTAGACGGCCGCGTCGTCAGCCTCCCCCAATCCGACCAGGAGATTGGCGTCCTGGTCGGGGCGGCCGGAGAAAAGCTCCGTCAGAGGGCGCATGACCTGCGCCAGGGCCTCGGGGCCCCATTTGGCCGCTCAGCCGGCGGCCGTGGTCAATGCGGTCAGGCGCAATGGCTTGTTCGGGTCCCTTTCAGGAACCACACAAGTGCTGGCACTCATCTCACTATTCTCCACCGGCCGGCCTGACTCACAGGGTCACTATCTTGCCGGCCGCTAGCATGCACTCGGCGATGTCGTACATGTTCGAAACGACACCCACTCTCACCCGATCGATCAGATCAAAGTGCTTTAGGCAGGTACCGCATGACATGATGCGGATGCCGGAAGCGGCCAGAGCCTGGATGTCCTCAAGAACCGTCGAGTCCTCGACTGCCAGGCGGACACCGGCGTTGAACAAGATGATAGTGTCCGGCTTTGGTTCGACCTCACCCAGCGTGTGGAAAAAGGCCCGCACCAGGATCTCGCCCAGCTCCTCGTCGCCGCGCCCCATTTTACTATCCGAAACGACCAACACCAACGGTCCTCCACTCTGGCCGTCAGCGCCCGTCTGGCTCTTTTCTTCAGAAGAGCCGCCCACGCCGCTGGCCGGACCACCGGTGTGATCAACGATGTGCAAGTGGAACTCGCCCTCCGTTTCGGTGACAGTGACCTGCCGGCCGGACCGCTCCGCCATCCGCTGCACGTTATCCCTTGAAGTGGCGCTTGCCACCAGGACGGTCACATCGGACGAGTCGACCATCGCCTTGCGCGTGAGAATCACCGGCTGGGGACAGGCCAGTCCCCTAGCGTCCACCGTCTTGGTCATGCGGTCTCCCTAGTACTTGTTCAGAAACAACTTGGTCCTTCTGTGACCGCTCTACCCGTGAATCACCATTCAAAACGGAAGGTTTTTCCTTAAGTGCTACCTCCCGTGGCTCGTGGAAAACCGATTGTAAACCAAGAGGCGCCAACAGGCAACAAAAGAGGGGCGCCCGATCGGCGCCCCATCTTGAGCACTGGCCAACAAACGCCGTGCGTCCCCTGACTCTGGCTCGCCCCCGCAAGGGGTTCGGCCGGACCGGGACTATGCCAGAGCTACAGAATCTGTGAAAGGAAGAGCTTTGTCCTGTCGTGTTCAGGGCTTTCAAAAAAGAGATCTGGCGTATTCTGCTCCACGATCTTGCCAAAGTCGAAAAAGATGATGCGGTCGGCTACCTCGCGGGCAAAGCCCATCTCGTGGGTCACCACAATCATCGTGATGCCAGACCGAGCCAGTTCGACCATGACGTCAAGCACCTCTTTGATCATCTCTGGATCCAGCGCGCTGGTCGGCTCATCAAACAGCATGATCTTGGGCTGCATGGCAAGCGCCCGCGCAATCGCCACCCGCTGCTGCTGGCCGCCGGAGAGCTGGCCCGGGTACTTGAGCGCCTGTTCTGGAATGCCCACCCGCTCCAGCAATTCCATCGCCGCCTCATCAGCCTTGGCTTTTGCCCACTTGCGGACCCAGATCGGCGCCAGCGTGATGTTGCTCAGCACCGTCAGGTGGGGAAAGAGGTTGAACTGCTGGAACACCATTCCGATCTCCTGCCGGATGGCGGCGATGTTGCGGATGTCATTCGTCAGCTTGATGCCATCCACGATGATGTCGCCCCTCTGGTGCTCTTCCAGCCGGTTGATCGTACGGATAAAGGTGGACTTGCCCGACCCTGACGGGCCGCAGATCACCACCACCTCCCCCCTGGCGATTGTCGTGGTGATCCCGCACAGGGCCTGAAAGTCACCGAACCACTTGTGCACGTCGCGGCAAACTATAATGTCATCGTTGTTCATTTCGGTCATATCGTCTCTCCCAAACCCTGAGTGGACCTGGCACCCACGTCAAGTTGATTACCGTTCACCGACGCCCAGCGCAACTTCCAGTTGGCGACTGGCGTAGGACATGGAATAAGTAAAGACCCAGAAAACGGCGGCGATAAACAGGTAGACCTCGGTATCCAGCAACAACCATTCAGGGCGGCTCTGGAGCACCGTCTTGCCAATGGCAAGCAGCTCCACCAGCCCCACAATCACTGCCAGCGTCGTATCCATAAAGAGGGCGATGAATTGGCCGACAATGGCCGGGATCACGGCTCGCAGCGCCTGCGGCATGACGATGAGAGCCATCGTCTGAAAGCCATTGAGCCCGACAGCTTTGGCCGCTTCCTCCTGCCCTCTGGGAATCGCCTGCAGGCCGCCCCGGATGTTCTCCGCCATGTAGGCGGCCGCAAAGAGCGTCATCCCGGTCATCGCTCGCAGCACCCGATCGATGCGCAGATTGTCGGGCAAAAAGAGGGGCAGGATAATCGAAGCCATGAACAGGATGGTCACCAGCGGCACGCCGCGCACCAACTCTATGAACAGGACGCACATCGCCTTGACCACCGGCAGCGAACTGCGTCTCCCCAGCGCCAACAGGACACCTATGGGAAAAGAAGCAACGATGCCAACCAACGCCAGCAAAAACGTCAGCGTCAGTCCGCCCCACAGATTGGTGGCCACTCTGGGCAGCAGAGCACTCCCCTTGAACCCGCTGAGCAGCACGATCGTCGCCACAAAGGAGAGGAGCCATCCCAACATGACCCACTGGGATTTGACGGCCGGGCTGCGGCCCGTCAGATAGCCCAACGCCATCAGGGCAGGATTGACCAGAAACCAGAGCCGCAGGGTCAAGTCCATCCTGACCGGCATCAGGGCCATTACCCCCAGAGCCACGGCCATGGCGAGCGCAAAGGTGCGAACGGTACCGCCCCACAAACGCCAGCTTACTCCCATGAGGAAACAGATCATCGAGATAATGACGCCCAGCCGCCACATCTGGTCCAGGGGATACTGGCCGACAGCAAACAGCTTCAGGCTGTTGGTGACCGGTGCCCAGTCGGCGGTGGTAAACGCCCAGGTTAGTGCACCGCGCAAAACGACATAGAGCAGCCACAGAGACAGGAAGGTGAGGAGAGTATTGAACCAGGTGCTAAAGAGACTCTTTCTGAGCCAATCGACCGGCCCGAAAAAGGTCGGTGGTTTGACCACGGTTTCGGTTGTGGCTTCCATCGCTAGCGCTCCACCAACTGGATGCGTTTGTTGTAAATGTTCATGAGAACAGAGGTCAACAGGCTCGCAGAGAGATAGACCGCCATCACCATCGTAAAGACGGGCACGGCCCGGCCGGCCTGGTTGATGATCGTTCGCCCTACAAAAAAGACATCCGCAAAGCCAATGGCAATCGCCAAGCTCGAGTTCTTGGTAAGGTTGAGGTATTGGCTGATGAGGGGCGGGATGATAATCCGCAGCGCCTGGGGCATGACCACAAGACGCAGGACCTGGCCGCCGCTCAGCCCCAGTGCGCGAGCCGCGTCAAACTGGCCCACCGACACAGCCTGGATGCCGGCGCGCACTACCTCGGCAATAAAAGTGCCGGTATAGATCACCAGACCACACAACAGAGCTGCAAACTCGGGCGTGAGCCTGAGGCCACCGGTAAAGTTGAACTTGCCCATGACAGGATAGTCTGTGGTCAGCGGGGCATCGCCCACCAGGAACCAACCGGCCAGCGGCAGCGCGATCAGCGCGATCGCCGCCACCAAACCATAATGGGTGTCCTGACCCTTGCGCATCTGGCGACGCAGCAGGACGCTTCGCAGAACCAGAGCGGCTACGATGCCGGCCGCCACAAACGCCATCCACACCCCAAAGGATCCAGTTGCAGTCGGCGCCACAGTGTACAGGCCCCGCTGGCTCAGATAGATCGGTCCAGGCCAGCGGATGCTTTCCGTCACCGGCGGCAACTGGTTAAAGACGGCAAAGTACCAGAAGAATAGCTGCACCAGCAGCGGAATATTGCGGATGATCTCAATGTAAACGCTGGCAATCCTGTTCACCAGCCAGTTGGAAGAGAGGCGAGCCAGCGCTGTGATCGTCCCCAGGATCGTAGCCAAGAAAACGCCGACGATGGCGACCTTGATGGTGTTCAATAGCCCCACCAGGAAAGCCCGCCCGAAAGAGTCGGCCGGAGTATAGTCAATCATCATCTCCGGCAGGTTGAACCCGGCCGACTGGCTAACAAAATCATACCCCAAACTCAACCCCCGGACCTCGGCCGCTCGCAACACGTTGCCCACGAAAAAGATGAGAAACCCGATGACGATGGCAGCCGACACGACCTGAGCAACCCCTTGGAGAACCTTCACATCCCGCCACAGGGGAACGCCGCGCCGGGTCAAGAGCGTCGACAAAGACCGTTGATTCGTTGCCATGTTCTACCCAGTAAGGGCGCAGCCCCGTTCACACGGGGCTGCGCTCGACAGTTGAACGGAAAAGCAGTCTACCGGAGAGGCGGCGCGTAGATCAGGCCGCCATCGGTCCACAGCTTGTTGGGGCCTCGCGGGAGCTCAAAAGCATCGCCATTCGGTCCCATGTACCGGTCATAGATTTCGCCATAGTTGCCAACTTTGCGGATGATGTTGGCGGCAAACTCAATGTCCAAGCCCAGGTCCTCCTGGCCAAAGGAGCCCTCGACGCCCAACAGCCGCATGATTGCCGGGTCGTCGCTGCCCATCATCTCGTCCACGTTCGCGGAGGTGATGCCCAGTTCCTCGGCGTTGACCAGGACATAGGCAACGGTCTTGACGATGTCAAGCCACTGATCATCCCCATGCGGAACGGCCGGCGTCAGCGGTTCCTTGGACATTGTCACGTCCATGATATAGTGATCATCGGGGTTTGCGAACCCTTCTCGCACGGCCGCCAACTGGGACTTGTCACTGGTGGCCGCGTCGCAGCGGCCGTCCTCATAGGCGTTGTATACCGAGGCGGTATCCTCAAAGGTCACCGCGGTAAACTCTAGCCCGCGCCCGCGAAAGTTGTCCGCCAGGTTCAACTCGGTGGTGGTGCCGGTAGTTACGCACACCGTCGCCCCATCCAGGTCCTCCAGCGTGGTGGCGCCTGTGTCCTTGCGAACTATCATGCCCTGGCCATCATAAAAGGTCACCGCGGTAAAGTTGCCCCACTGGGCATCGCGGCTGGAGGTCCAGGTGCAGTTCCGAGACAGCAGGTCGATCTCGCCGGTCTGCAGCGCCGGTCCCCGCTCGGCCGCCGTCAAGGGAACAAACTCAACCGCTTCGGCGTCGTTGAAGACCGCTGCCGCCACTGCCCGGCAGAAGTCAATGTCAAACCCGACGTTCCGACCGGCCGAGTCCAGGTAACCAAAGCCAAGCAGGTCGGTGCGCGACCCGCAGACCAACTGACCGCGATCCTTCACTGCAGCCAAGGTCTGGCCTCCCGCAACTGTGGCAGCCGCTTCGGGACATTCGGGGCACGCGGGGCACTCCGCGGCTTCGGGGCACTCGGGGCACTCCCCGGCTTCGGGACAGGGTGGGGGTGCGGGGCAATCGGGGCACTCTTCGGCAGCTCCGCAAGCGGCGATTATCAACGCCAGCAGGGCCAACATGGCAACCAATAGGGATAACTTTTTCATCAGCGTCTCCTCCAGAAACCAGAATGGGTCAACAACGGCCAACTCAACATAGGTTTGTGATTATCTCTCCAGGCTACCCTCCTTTCCTCGCGGGACACACCCAGGCGGTCGAACTCGCGGATAACCCGCAAGCCAACCTCTCCAACCGGCCCAGCAAGAACGCCAGACGGGAACGGAACCCATATGGTGAGTTGAAACTCGGCATTCCCCGAAGATCTCTCCGATGCTCCAGAGATTGGAACTGTGGGCGCGAAACTGCATCAACGAGTCCACCAAAGCAGAAGGTCAGTTTATCACAATCAAACTGGCGAGTCAACTCGCACGCTCGGGTGTCAAAAGCTGCTCGTGAGTGCCCATGGCAAGTGCAAAGCTCTCACATGGACCGCCTTTTCAACACGAAAGACACCAATCAAGCGGATTTCCGCCTCTTTCTTGGGCATTCGTCCGATACCGGACTCCCTTTGAGGGATACTTTTTTCGGGCGGCCGGTCCCAACCTTTGTTCCGGTAATTGTAGTACCGGTAATTGTTCTTTTTTTTATTTCGGATTCAGTTCTCGTTTCGTCTCGGAGGTGAGGCATACCGGTGAACGGGGGTCGTGGTTCTCGGCGTCATGGGGTGAGGGTTGAGAAATCGGATTTCTCGATCCCACCAGTCCACTGTTTGCAGTGCGATGTGGTTTTTTGGCATCATGGGAA
>DAOUVM010000105.1 GCA_030667645.1 Ardenticatenales bacterium
ACCCACAGAGAGCACAAAGTGGGTATGCGAGGCTGCAACACCGGTGAACTCTCCTTTGAGAACTGCCGGGTCCCAAAGGATAACCTATTGGGAGTGGAGGGGAAAGGGATGCGCGTTGCCATGGCTGCGATCGGCGATGTCGGCCGGGGCGGCATGGTCGGCTGCGCGCTGGGACTGCACACGGCCTGCCTGGAAGCGTCGCTCAAGTTCGCCAGCGAACGAATCTTGTACGGAAAGCCGATCAGTACTCTGCAATCGATCCAGAACAAGCTGGCCGAGATGAAGATTGACCTGGACGCAGGGCGCCTGCTGGGATATCGGGCGGCGGCCATACAGGATAAAGGGATGCGGTCCAGCAATGAATTTGCAGTGGCCAAGTACTTTACCACCGAAGCAGCGCAGAAAGCAGCAAAGGTGGCCGTGGACATTCATGGCGGCTATGGATGCATGGAAGAGTTTGCAGTTTCCCGCTACTATCGAGATGCGGCCGTTCTGGGGCCCTCGGCCGGGACCTCTGACGTCATGAAGGTCATCATTGCGGGCTGGATTCTCAAGCCATATCGAAAGTGAGGAGCCGGACGGTCGCATCATGCTAAAGATCGTTGTCTGTGTCAAGGCGGTCCCGGACCCTGAGAAAGCTGATCAAATAAGGATTGACCCGGTCAGCAAGGCTCTCGTGCGGGCGGATGTGCCGCTGGTGTTGAATCCGCTGGACAAGAATGCCATGGAAGCGGCTGTTCAACTCAAGGAGCAGTTCGGCGCGCACGTGTCGGTGCTCAGCATGGGACCTCCACCGGCCGCCAACGTCGTCAAAGAATGCCTGGCTCTGGGCGCTGACCAGGGAATACTGCTCTCCGACCGGGCGTTTGCCGGCGCTGATGCCTATGCCACGGCCTATACTCTTGCCAGGGGCGTCGAGAAAATCGGTTCGTATGACCTGATCTTGTGTGGAAGAGCCAGCAGCGACGGCAGCACCGAATGGGTGGGGCCAGAGCTTGCGACCTTGCTGGATACGCCGATCGTAACGATGGTTGAGGAGATCATCGAATACGGCGATGAGTGGTGGAAGGTAAAGTCGGGCTTGGATAATGGCTACCGCGTGGTTCGAGTCAAGCTGCCGGCCGTCCTGACGGTGACCAGGGAACTGAACACCCCGAGAACGCTAAGCTTTTCGGGCATTATCAAGGCCCGGAGAAAGCAGATCTCCCAGTGGGGAATCGACGACCTGGATATACCCGAACAGGCGGTCGGCCTGAAAGGGTCGCCGACGATCGTGTCCGAGATGACCACCCAGGAGAGCACTCGGGAAGTTGAGATGATTAGCGGGACAAGAGAGGAGATGGCCGAACGGTTGATCCAAAAGCTGGCGGATGCGGGATTCCTTGCGAGTAGCTAGACAATAGACAGATGCAACTCGTGCCAGATCTAGAGTGACAGCCTTTCAGACGTGAGCAATCAATGACAACGGTGGAATTCAGACACGGCCCCGTGTGGGTCATCGCGGAGCAGATTGAGGGACGGGTTCGCGCAGTATCGTTCCAGCTCATCGGCCACGCACGAAAACTAGCGGATGAGCTGGGCGCGCCGGTGGAGGTCATATTGCTGGGAGAGAGCCTGGACGAACCAGCCCAACAGTTGATCGCGGCTGGGGCCGATACGGTCTATCTGGGCGACGATCCAGACCTGGCCTTTTACCATCCAGAGATATACACCGAGATGATCGTCAGACTCGCCCAGGAAAGGCAGCCAGAAATCATGCTGATCGGCTCGACCCCCATGGGGAGAGAGTTGCCGGCGCTGGTGGCAGCTCGCTTGAGGACGGGATTGACGGCTCACTGCATCGACCTGGTGCTCAATGAGAATATGATCCTGGAGCAAAAGGTGCCCGGCTATGGCGGTCTGATCTCGATCATCTGCCCGGAGAGGCGGCCCCAGATGGCTACCGCTGCAAGGGGAGTTTTCCCCAGCCCCGAGCTGGATACAAGCCGACCAGGACGGGTCGCCCCGCTTGTCGTCCCAAAAGAAATCCCTCACCGGATCGAGACGCTCGAAATCGTGCGCGAGGAGCCGGAAGGGGTACCGCTCGAATCGGCTGCCGTCGTCGTTGCCGGCGGCGCAGGCGCGGGGGACCCGGGAGGATGGCGCGAGATCCAGGGTCTGGCACGGGTGCTGAATGCTGCACTAGGCTCAACCCGGCCGGCCGTCGATGAAGGCTGGACCGAGTTGGAGACAATGATCGGGCAAAGCGGCAAGGTAGTGAGCCCGGAACTCTACCTTGGAGTGGGCTTGTCGGGCGAGCTTCAACATATGGTTGGCATCGTCGGGGCGAAGGTAATGGTAGCCGTCAATAACGACGCCAAATCACCGGTATTCGAGCAGGTTGACTATGGTATTGTGGACGACTGTCGAGAGTTTGTACCTGTGTTGATAGAAAAGATCCGAGAATACCAGACCAAGTAAAAGGAGTCCTTACATGGGTGTCAAGACGAGAGAAGAGTATCTGACGGCCCTTCGGGAGATGCGGCCGAACGTGCACAAATTCGGCGAACTGATCGAGGATGTCACAACACACCCGGCGACAAAGGGAACGGTCGAGAGTCATGCTCGGGCCTATGATGGGGCCCACGACCCAGATCTGGTGGACATCTATACAGCTACTTCAATCTTTACCGGAGACAAGATTCTGCGCTGGAACTCGATGATGCAGAGTGCGGATGACCTCATCACCAACATGAAGATGAAGCGGCAGAATTACCGGCGGACCGGCAGTTGCACGGGCGCGGTTTGTGTCGGCTGGAACGCCCAGAACACCATGTGGGCGGTGGCGCAGGATATTGACAAGGAGTTTGGCACTGAGTATCAGGAACGGCTAAAGAGCTGGATCCTGATGGCTCAGAGCAAGGGGCTAGCGGTAGCCGGAGCTCTAACTGATCCGAAAGGGGACCGCAGCCTCAAGCCATCACAACAGCCGGACCTTGATGCCAACCTGAGGGTAACAGAGGTCCGGGAGGATGGCATTGTCATCCGGGGAGCCAAAGTGATGATCTGCGGCACGGCCGCTTCCCACGAGATCTTTCTCCTGCCCGGCGGTATCTACCGTGAAGCAGACCAGGACTTTGCCGTTGCCTGTGTCGTACCAAGAGACATCGAGGGGCTGACGATCGTGGAAGCGACGCATCCCAGCGACCGTCGGGAGCTTGAGGATACGGCGAGTGGCGAAGTGCCGGCAACCGGCATCACCCAGGGATGGCTTTTGTTCGAGGACGTGTTCGTGCCGAACGAGCGGGTCTTTATGTGCAGAGAGTGGAAATACACGGCCAAGATCATCCAGTTCTTCACTGCCAACTATCGGGCTTGTATCGGCGCCTGCGTCTCCGGGCAAGGAGACGTGATGATTGGGGCCTCTGTACTAGTGGCCCGGGCCAATGGGCTTTCCAGTAAGACGTTCATGGGCAAACTAGTGGATATGTCAGTCAACAACCAGGTCACCCATGGACTTGGGGTTGGGGCGTGCGCCATGGGATTCCAACACCCTTCGGGGTCGTTCTTCGCCGACCCACTGACGGCCCACACCAACAAGGTGATGGTGGCCACACTGCCCTACGAGACCAAACGCTTAACCCAGGAAATCGGCGGTGGCATTGTCGAGACCGGCTGCATGCCATCCTACAAAGACTTGGGCAATTCCGAATATGGCCATTTGCTGCGGAAATACCTCAAGGCCGGGGCGCCTTCGGCCGAGACCCGCTTCAAGGCGGCCCGCCTGTCCGAATGGCTCACCGTCGGCGCCGGGGTACCGGGTTGTATGCACGGTGGCGGCTCGCCTGACGGCGCCAAGCTGGTCGTGAGGTTCACGACACCGATGGAAGAGTACGCCGATTATGCCAGGGCGCTCATGGGAATCGAGGAAAAAGTCCCTGATCCACCCAAGCCGAAACGGTAGAGGAAACGAGGCCGCGATAATGGCAGCCTATGATTACCAGCTCTTGCTAAAGCACCTGCTCGAGCACGGCATCTCCTGGGCGCCTGCCCAGGAGATCGTGTTCCGAGATCAGATTCGCTACACCTACAGCGATATGTACTTCCGGGTGCTCAAGTTCGCCTCGGCCCTCCAGCATCTAGGGGTCAAGGAGGGCAGCAAGGTGGGAGTCATAGAGTGGGACAGCCACCGCTATCTCGAGATGTACTTTGGTGTACCGGGTATTGGGGCCGTCCTGCATACCATCAACCCTCGCCTCTCGCTGGAAAACCTGATCTACACCATGACCCATGCAGAGGATGAGGTACTCATTTTTCATGAGGATTTTGCCCCACTAGTAGAGCAGCTCCGCCCCCGCCTGCCCTCTGTCCGAAAGTTCATCCTGATTACGGATCGGAACGAGACACCAGCGATCAAGGTGGACGGAGAGTACGAGGATATCCTGGCTAGTGCATCCCCCCTGGACGAACTGCCCGATCTGGACGAGCGCTCCCAGGCCACCTTGTCTTACACCACCGGCACCACCGGCAAACCGAAAGGAGTCTATTTCTCACATCGGCAGCTTGTTCTGCATACGTTGTCCGGGTGGGGCTCCCTGTCACCGATTTCGAACTATGGTCCGATGGACAAGCGCGAAGTCTATATGCCGCTCACCCCCATGTACCACGTTCACGCCTGGGGAGTGCCCTACTGGGCCACTTTCTCGGGTCTCAAACAAGTCTACCCCGGCAAGTACGAGCCGGAGATGCTGGTCCGACTCATCGTGGATGAGAAACCCACCTTTAGCCACTGCGTCCCCTCTATTCTTCAGATGGTCATTAGCACGGCCGATGCAAAGGGGCTAGAGTTGGAAAACTGGCGGGTGGTCACCGGTGGCGCGCGGCTGACCAAAGGGCTCGCCTTGGAAGCGCGCAAACTGGGCATCAAGGTCACCGGCGGATATGGACTTTCCGAGAGCTGCCCGCTCCTCACCATCGCCAACCTCAAGCCGTTCATGGAAGAGGAATGGGACGAGGACCGGCAGTTGGACTGGAAGGTCAAGACAGGGTTTGTCATGCCGCTGGTCAAAATCCGAGTGGTGGGACCCAACGGCCGGGACGTATCCCGAGATGGGAAGGAGACCGGCGAGATTGTGGTGCGCTCTCCCTGGCTGACCCCTGGCTACTATAAAGATCCGGAGCACACGGAAGAGCTGTGGGCCGGGGGGTGGATGCATACGGGCGATGTAGCGAACGTGGACGAACACGGCTACATCCAGATCGTGGACCGCATCAAGGACGTCATCAAGAGCGGAGGCGAGTGGATCGTCTCGCTGGAACTGGAGAACCTGCTGAGCCTGCATGACGACGTGCAAGAAGCGGCCGTGATCGGCATCCCGGATGAAAAGTGGGATGAGCGGCCGCTGGCACTCATCGTGCTCAAAGAACAAGCCAAGCACCGGGTGACGAGCGCCACGCTGCGAGAGCACCTTCAAAAGTATGTGGCGGATGGCGTTATTGCAAGCTGGGCAGTACCCGATAACTATGCCTTTGTCGGCGCGCTGCCAAGAACCAGCGTTGGCAAGATAGACAAGAATGCCTTGCGACAAAAGCACGGCTTGCCGTGAACCAGCAGAAAACAGGGACAGAATCATGAGCATTCCAACATTGGACGGAATGGGTGCGAGAACCATCACAACTGACAGGATCACTACCCGAGTGCTGTTTTCAGGACCCGAAGATGGGATTCCGGTCCTCTTTCTTCACGGCAACTTTTCGTGCGCCACCTGGTGGGAGGAGACGATGCTGGCGTTGCCCAGAGGGTACCGGGGCATCGCACCCGATCAACGCGGCTATGGCGATGCCGATGCGGCGAAAGAGATCGACGCCACCCGCGGCATGAATGACCTCTCGGACGACGCGGCCGCCCTGCTCGATCAGCTGGGAATCGAGCGGGCGCATATCGTCGGCTGCTCGCTGGGAGGCGCCGTCGTCTGGCGCATGATGATCGATCACCCGAAGCGCTTTCTGACGATTACGCAGGTGAATCCCGGATCCCCATACGGCTTTGGCGGGACTAGGGACGAGGATGGCACGGCCTGCTACCCGGATTTCGCAGGCACCGGCGGTGGAATGGCAAACCCCGAACTGATCCGGCTTGTGAGGGAGGGCGATCGGGGTGTAGAAAGCCCATTCTCACCACGGGTGAGCATGCGCGGCCTGTTCATCGAACCCTTTGTCCCCCCACGAGAGGAAGAGCTGCTCACTTCCGTGCTCTCCATCCATCTCGGCGAGCGGGCTTTCCCCGGTGACCACGTGCCATCGCCCAACTGGCCGCACATGGCGCCGGGCATCTGGGGACCCGCCAATGCCACGTCGCCCAAGTACGCTGGAGACGTCACACAGATCTATGATGGCAGGTTAACGGCCCCAGTGTTGTGGATACGCGGCAGCCATGACCAGGTGGTGTCTGACACGTCGACCTCCGACCCCGGCTTTTTAGGCCAGATCGGCTTAATCCCGGGCTGGCCTGGCGAGAGGATATTCCCGCCACAGCCCATGCTCAAGCAGACCCGCGCTGTCCTGGAGAGATACGCTGCGGCCGGTGGCGGCTACCAAGAGATGGTCATTCAAGATGCAGCCCACATTCCGTTCATTGAAAAGCCCGATGAGTTCAACGCGGTCTTGCATGAGCACATCAGAGGCAGCTAGGAAGGGCCATGGAAGCAGACACGCAGACAGGTTTGAGGGATAGTATCCTGGCCAAGGCCAAGAATCTTGGCGCGTCCCTGGCAGGGATAGCCAGCATTGAGGCTCTGCGGCACTCGCCCTCTCATGCGCTCTATCATGAGCTGCCACACCACGATGGACATGCGGCGTTAGAGTGGCCCGCAGAGGCCAGATCAGTGCTGATAATGGCCCTGCAGCATCGACCGTCCGAGCCGGAACTAGACTGGTGGGGTGGTATTCCAGGCAGGACGCCCGGGAACCACCAACTGATGAAAATGGCCGGCTCGTTGAAGGAGTGGTTGGGCAAAGAGCTGGATATCAGCGCCCGCCCGTTGCCATATCAGGTTGAGCAGGGGGGCATACTGCTCAAGGATGCTGCGGCGTTGGCCGGGCTGGGTGTTGTCGGCGATCGAAGCGACGGGACCATCACGAGCTGGACGGTGCCTGACAAGTATGTCTTTGTCGGGGAGTTGCCCAAGACCAGCGTGGGCAAGATTGACAAAAAAGTGCTGCGCAGCCAGTATCGCGGTGAATCGAGCCTGGGGGTCATGAACGGCAGAGCTTACGCCGGGAGAGCAACACATGTCATTTAACCGTCTTTTGCAGCCGCGTTCCATTGCCGTTTTCGGCGGTGCGCAGGCCCAAGAGGTGATTCGCCAGAGCGATCGCATGGGATACAAAGGGGAGATCTGGCCGGTCCATCCCAAGAAAACGGAAATCATGGGGCGCACGGTCTACCGCTCGGTGGAGGATCTACCGGAAAGCCCCGATGCTGCGTACGTGGGTGTTAATCGCCACATCACCATCGACATCGTCAGAGATCTCGCTGCACGGGATGCGGGCGGCGCGATCTGCTATGCCACTGGCTTTGCCGAGGCGGGCGAGGAGGGTTCCGAGCTCAAAGAGCGACTTTTGGAAGCCTCGGGTGACATGCCTCTGGTCGGACCGAATTGCTACGGGCTCCTCAACTATCTCAGCGGGGCGATGCTCTGGCCCGACCAGCAGGGCGGCCGACGGGTCGAAGAAGGCGTGGCCATCATCACCATGTCGTCGAACGTGGGTTTCAACCTCACCATGCAGCGGCGCGGCCTTCCCGTCGCCTACATGATGTCCCTCGGAAACATGCTAAAGTTCGATCTCAATGATGCGATCCATACCTTCGCTCGGCAGGATGAGGTCACGGC
>DAOUVM010000047.1 GCA_030667645.1 Ardenticatenales bacterium
CGGCCGGTGTGGAGGCCGAAGCCTATATCAACGTGGGTCTCGAGTGTGAGATCAAGGTAAGCCGGGGAAATGTCCAGCAACTCTCCCAGGCCGGCAGCAAGGGGCTGGGCGTGCGTGTGATTGACGATGGCCGCGTAGGGTACGCGTACATTTCGGATTTCGATGACATTGATGCTGTCTGGCAGGGCGCGCTAGAGCTGTCGCGCGTGGCGGATTCGGACCCGCATCGCACTCTTCCGGAACCGCAGCCGATTCCAGATGAGGATCTGGAGATCTTTGATCCGGCCGTCGAGTCGACGCCAGTTGAACATAAAGTGGAACTGGCCAAGGCGATTGAACAGGCCGCCCTGGAATACGACGAGCGGATTGCGGCCACCGATATGTGCACCTACTCTGATGAGGTCACCCGCGTCTACCTGGCAAACTCGCGAGGGTTTGCCGGTCAGTACGCCAGGTCGGGGGTGGCCGGCTACCTGTTCGCTATCGGCCGGGATTCTGATGGGCAAACGTCGGGATTGGGGTACGGTGTATCTCCATTCCTGGCCGAGATCGATCCGGCCGAGATCGGCACTGAGGCTGCACACAACGCGGTGCGAATCCTGGGCGGCAAGCCGGTGGACACGCAGCAGGTGACAGTCGTTTTTGATCCCACCACCGCGGCCGAGCTGGTCGGATGGCTGGCCCAGGCGCTCACTGCGGAGGCGATGCAGCGGGAACGCTCGTTCCTGTTGGGAAAGATGGGCCAGACGGTGGCCAGCGATCGGGTTGGCCTGCTCGACAACGGCCGGCTGGCGCGTGGCTTTGCGTCGGCTCCTTTTGATGGCGAGGGTGTCCCCACCACAGCCACCAAGTTGATCGACGAGGGTCTCCTGCAGGCGGTGCTGCAGGACAGCTATACCGGTCGCAAAGATAGAGTCAGTTCGACGGGAAATGCAGTACGAGGTTCCCACCGCAGCCTGCCTCGGCTCTCCCCCACCAACTTTTACCTGCAGCCGGGTCCCGACTCGCCCGAGGCAATCATTGCCGGGGTGGAACGCGGCTTTTACGTAATCAGGACCATGAATGTGGGGGGAATCAATCCTGTCAACGGAGATTTCTCGGTGGGCGCCAGCGGACTGTGGATCGAGCGCGGCCAGTTGGGTATTCCGGTCGCGGGCGTGACTGTTAGTTCGACCTTGCCGGAAATCCTGGAAAACATTGCCGGCGTCGGGAACGACCTGCGTTTCTCGCCCATGATGGGGGCCATCGGCGCACCGACGATCCGCGTCGACGCGATGACGGTCGCCGGCCGGAGCTGACCAACTCGCCGGCCGGGACCTACCCGAGCAGATAGCCGATAGCGCCGGACTCTGGCGCTCGCCGCACCAACCCGGTCTCCTTGAAGCGGGTCAGAGCCATGACCTGAATCCCGCTGGCCGCCCCTTGATCCTGCGCAACCTGGAGATCTTTGTGCCGGCGCCAAACGAACTCGACTCGTTGATCGAGGTGGCTGTCGCCAACTCCAATTCGGGCTCAATTCCCCCGTAAGCGATGGCATGGCCGCACCGGCCGCATCCCAATGTTTGCTTGTCTATTCCCGGGGGCGACCCTTTCTCAGGATGTGTCCATTCTGGCGGATTTTGTGAACACGTCGCTGTGACGTGTCCATCGCGTGGATATGTTTCGGGAGTGTGTCCATTTCGACGTCTTGCATGAACGCCTGCCTGATGTACTCGCCATACCCGAACCCCAATAAGTGTATAGTATGTTCTGGACACCGCACATTTGCGCCTGGAACGCGATTGTGATACATTGTTGACTAGCCCTGCAATGAAACCCGGTCCATCTATCGAGATCTCGGGAATAGGCAAGATTCCGGGAGCTCTTGCAGAGCCTGTCTTCATGATCGCCCATAAGTTTTTCTAGTACAGCAAAGGTCTGTGGAAGCATATTCGCGGGCAACTTTATGGATCGCATTATAGGAGGAGAGGAAGCGATGAAACGGCAAATCGGTATCGGAATGGTGCTCTCTGCGATGTTGATGATCCTGGGGATGAGCTCAAGTCTGGCGCAGGGCTCAGAGTACATTGACGATTGGGCGATAAGCAGTGCAACCACTAGCTCGGCCGCTCTGGCTCCGTGGATCATCGAGACGGTGGACTCGGACACTGACGTCGGCCGGCACGTCTCGGTGGCGATTGAGCCGGAGAGCGGTATGACCTTCATCAGCTACTATGACGCGACCGGCAAGGACCTGTATGTCGCGAGATACGTTGGATCAGGCGGCGATTGTGGCCCCAACGGCGCTTGGATTTGCGAGACCGTGGATAGCAGCGGCGATGTGGGACAATACAATTCGATCGCTGCCTACCGATCGGGTGACACTGTGCGGCTCTACATCAGCTATTTCGATGCCACCAGGGGTGCGCTAAAGTACGCTGAAGGCATTTGCAGCTCCTCCAGTTGTGTTCTCGACACGCAGACCATTCAGATCGGGAATCCTATCTTATTTTCCTACAGAGGTCTGTATACATCGGTGAAGGTCGACTCGGGTGAGGTTCCCCACATCGCCTACCAGTATTCCCGGTTCGTCATGGACGATGCGCTGATGTACGCCTACTGGGTGGGGGACGACACCGGAAATTGTGGGGTGAGCAAGGTTGCTAACGACTGGCAGTGCGAAACCGTTCACACCGACGACAGCGTCGGCCGGTACGCGTCGCTGGACCTGGATGGCGACGATGAACCCACCATCGCCTTTTACGACGCAGACAACGGTTATCCTTTGGTTGCTGTATACACTGGTTCTGCCAGCAACCGTGATCCCGGCGCGAATTGGTACATTCGCAGAGTCCATCAGCCCACTCTGGATACGGGCAAGTACGTTTCGCTGTCCGTGGAGGACAGCGGCTTGGCGCACATCGCCTACTACAACGTGACCAACGGTACGTTAGAGTATGCCCGGTTTGTTGGATCAGGCGGCAACTGTGGGTTCAGCAGTCTCACCATGAAGTGGGAGTGGCAGTGCGATGAGATCGACGACATGGGAACCAGTCTGACCTCGATGGGGGTTTCGTTGGAGCTGGATGATGCCGGCTACCCGATCATCGCCTACATGGACGCATCGGAAACCCTGGCCCCGGCGACGCTCAACGTGGCACGCCGTGACGTTGTTGTGGACCTTGCTGTCGTCCCCAATTGCGGGCCGGAGGATCTCTTTCTCACCTGGTACTGCGACACCATTGACAACGGTGGACAATACACCGATGAGGCCGGTTCTGTGTCGCTTGCCGTGAACTCGGCCGGCCTGGCGACCATTGGTTACCATGAGCTGGACAACTATCCATATCCTGTCGAGGGCAACCTGAAGGTTGCTTACCAGCGGCTGCAGATCTTTTTGCCACTTGCTCTGAGAAACTCCTAGAAATCGGGTTTTCTGTTGACAGGAAAGCCGGAATAGCTGCTCAAGGGGCGGGCTTGACCCAACAGTTCAGGCGCGCCCCTTGCTGCGGCCGGCGGCAGGTTTACGAGTCAAAGGAAAACCACGATGAAACCCCGTGACAAGCGCCAGATAGTAGGATGGATTGCGGTGGGTTTTTCTACCGTCATCACCTGCTTTTGGGCATTTTGGGGCATCATCGAGAACTTTCACGAAGGTTGGTTTTACGAGTCCTGGCTGTCGAACGTGGGATTGATGTTCGTACAGTATCTTGGCCCGATGCTCATCTTTTTGGCAGTCACGCTCACCTCAATTCACTGGCCCCGAGTTGGCGGTGGTCTGCATGTGATCTTGGCCTTGCTTGCTGTCTGGTTCTTTCAAGCATTTTCCAATGCAGCCACCTTTTTGCTCATCACACCACTGATGGGGATTGGAGCCCTGTACTGGTTTGGTCGCCCCCAACCACGCAAGATAGCTGTCTCCCTGGCCATTGGGCTTCCCATTCTGACCCTCATCATATCCGGCATAGAACCCGTCCTCCGGGTGTCCCAACGCATTGATGATGGCGATCTCCAAGCCCGATTGGTGCATGGAAACGGGGTGGACCTTATCTGGGCTCCTGATGGACCTGGGTGGCCGCGCAAGGGGGCAAGCTGGTATGAAGCCCAGCAGGTGTGCCAAGATCTCAGTGAAGATGGCCTGACCCTCGCCCCTGCGCCACAGGACACTTGGCGATTGCCGACGGTGGACGAGGCCGTGCGTTCGATGGCTCGCCACGGACAAAACAGCGGTGGGGTATGGGATGCAGAAACCGCTGGGGCTACCTACAAGACGCTCCCTGATAAAGAGTCTCCGCTGTGGAATGCATATTCCCAAGTGATCTATTGGTGGACGGCGACAGAGGTAGATGACGGACACGCCTACATGGTTGTCTATGATGGAAAGGTGTGGCCGAGAGCAAAACAATTCAGTCCGGACTATTTAGGGTTTCGGTGTGTAAAACAACCGTATCCGCCAAGTGAAACCGAATGGAGGTTCAAGAGATCAGGAGAAGAGGCCAAGAGGGTTTTGGATGATGTTAGCATTTGCTAGGGAATAGCTTTCCGTTTTGAATGGTGATTCGCGGGTAGAGCGGTCACCAGAGCACAAAGTTGTTTCTGACCAAGGTCTGGGCGGCTGCATGACGGTTTGCAGCAGGCGTACGAGGAAACTATCCCGAGAGCAAAACAGGATCTGACCATGAATGCCGACCACCAACATGGGAAAAACCGACCGCACGGGACCGCCGAGCCCCAGTTCGGCCCTACCCAGCTCGGACCCACCCAACCCGTCTCTACCCACCGCGGCTGGTATTCCCGCGGCTACCTGCCGCACTGCGACCATCCCGGCCTGCTTCAAGCCATCACCTACCGCCTGGGGGACAGCCTTCCCGTGACGGTGCTGGAGCAGATGGATGTCGAGCTCCGCCGCCTGCCACCGGCTCGGCGGGACGGGGAGCGGCGCAAACGGATAGAAGATTGGTTGGATGCCGGTCACGGTTGCTGCGCGCTGCGGATTCCAGAGGCTGCGGCGTGTGTGGTGGATACCTGGCAGCACTTTGCCGGGGAGCGGTACGACCTGATCGCGTGGGTCGTGATGCCCAACCATGTGCATGTGCTGATTCGGGTGTATGAAGGGGCGCCGCTGGGCAAGATTGTGCAGTCGTGGAAGAGTTATACGGGCAGGCGGATACGGGTGATGATGGATGAGATGGTTCGGGCCGGGCCTCGGCGGTCCCAGGGAGAGCGGTGCCAGGGGCGAGGGGTGTGGATGCGGGATTATTGGGACCGGTACATTCGGGACGAGCGGCACTTTGAGGCGGCGGTGCGTTATATTCACGACAATCCGGTCAAGGCTGGGTTGGTGGGGACGGCGGAGGATTGGCCTTGGAGTAGTGCGCGGGAGTGTGCTGGGCTTGCCGAGCTGGTGCTCGGCGTCCCCGAGGCGGCAACTGGGAACGCTGCTGGAAACACTGCCGGGAGTGCTGGAAACACTGCCGGGAGTGCTGGAAACACCGCCGGGAATGCAGGGAACGCCGCCGGGAATGCAGGGAACGCCGCCGGGACTGCTGGAAACACCGCTGGGAGTGCTGGAAACACCGCTGGGAATGCGGGGAACGCCGCCGATGACGCTGGGAACGCCGAGCACCAGCTCGGACAGCTCGGATAGCTCGACTCTTCTGGCGAACGTGAAAGATGAGCACGCATCCCACCGAATCGGTCGTCGAAACAGGCGAAGGTGCTCTGCGGCGCGACGGGGATGTTGAGCGTCAGTGGCCCACCACGAGTTCAAGCACCTGATCCCAGCAGTGCGGGGTGTTCAGTGAGCTGTCGCGTGCTAGCCGGTCCCGAAGGGAATCCGATCGCGGTATGGGCCAGGCCGCCGCGTAGCCGGCCGCTGACGTGAGAGCTTCCGGCTGACCGGAGGTGTTGCCCTGTGTCAGGATGGGATGATGTCTGCGCAGCGTCATCCTGAGAAGGGAGAGCAAGACCGCAAACCGAAACAAGTGACTTCCTTTGACAAGATCGGGACCGGGTTTGCCGCGTCGAAAGACTGCCAGGGGAGGGGGACCAAGGCAGAGCGGTGTGAACCTCCATCGCGCGGTCGAGCGGTTCAACCGGCCTTCCGCGATGCGCTGTCCAGTAGGAGCTCCGGCAACGCCCATGGCGCCCGAAAAGCTCTGGTGTATAATGCACCCAGGCACAGAGTTAACGAGGCGGCCGCAGTGGAATCCAGAAAACGCCCCCTGACTGCAATTTGTCTTCTTGTACTGCTCAGTCTGACCATCCCATCCCCTACCTACGCTCAGACCAATACCGTTCGCTTTGAAAGGATATCGCTGGAAGATGGCCTATCCGAGAACACGGTGCTGGCGATCCTTCAGGATCGGCGCGGATTCATGTGGTTCGGCACTCAAGACGGGCTCAACAAGTACGACGGCCGCCAATTCACGGTGTACAAGCACGACCCGAACGACCCCACAACGCTGTCCAGCAACATGGTGTACGCGCTCTGCGAGGACCAGGCCGGCAATCTGTGGGTTGGAACTGCGAGCGGGTTGGAGCAGTTTGACAGGGCGGCCGGGGTATTCATCCACTATCAGCACGACCCCGATGTTCCGCAGAGTCTGGGCGGCGCCGGCGTGCTATCCATTCATGAGGACCGTGAGGGGGCGTTATGGGTTGGAACCACAGATGGCGGGCTCGATCGATTGGACCCTGCGACCGGCGTGTTTACCCATCATCGACATGATCCGGATGATCCCGGAACGCTGTCTGAGAACAGCGTGCGGGTGATCTACCAGGACCGGGGCGGGGCTTTGTGGGTTGGCACGGACGGAGGGTTGAACCGGCTGGACCCGACGAGCGGGTCTTTCACCCGCTACCAGCACGACCCGGGGGACCTGCACAGCCTGAGCGACAATCGGGTGCGGGCCATCCTGGAGGATCAGCAGGGAACTCTGTGGGTTGGCGCCGATGGTGGAGGCCTGAGCGGCCTGGATCCTTCCACCGGGACCTTTGCTCGTTACCGGCATGATCCCGCGACCCCGAGCAGTCTGAGCAGCGACCGGGTGTTGGCGCTTTCAGAAGACCACACCGGCCGGCTGTGGGCCGGCACCCGGGGTGGGCTTGATCAAGTTATTCTGGGCTGGAATCCCTTTGTCCATTACCGGCACGATCCCTACGATTCCAATAGCCTAAGCGCAGATGCGGTCACCGTCATCTATGAAGATCGATCCGGCGTGCTGTGGATCGGCACGGAAGGGGGCGGGCTGGGAAAAACAAGCCCGGCCACCAACCAGTTCGATCTGTACCAGCATCACCCCAATGATCCCAACAGCTTGAGCAACAGCCATGTCGAGTCGATCGCTGCCGACCGGCACGGCATGCTGTGGATAGGGACCAAGAACGGTGGGCTCAACAAGCTGGATCGCAGATTCGGCACGTTCACCGTTTTCCAGCATGACCCAACCGATCCCACCAGTCTAGGCGGCAATGAGGTGCGCGCGATCTTGGAGGATCATGCCGGTGTCCTGTGGGTGGGAACGTATGGCGGTGGGCTTGACCGGCTGGACCCCGAGACAGGCGCCTTTCGTCATTTCCGGCACGATCCCGCCGACCCGACCAGCCTCAGTGACAACCGGGTGCAGGTGCTTTACGAGGATCGGTCAGACAATCTCTGGATTGGTACCTGGGGGGGCGGCCTGAACCGGCTGGACCGGAACACCGGCGCCTTTTTCCGCTACCGGCATGAGGTAGACGAGACCGGCGGCAAGAGCACCGAGCGGGTGATGGCGATCCATGAGGACACATTCGGCCGGCTGTGGGTGGGCACCTTTGGGGGAATTAGCTTCCTGGACCGCACTGCCGATCGCTTGTCACGTCTTGATCATGACCTGAACGTTCCACCAGGCCTGAGCAGCAATGCGGTGTTCTCTATTCACCAGGACCGGACGGGGATGATCTGGTTCGGGACCCACGGCAACGGCCTGATTCGCCATGAACCCTACAGTGGTATGTTCGCGGATTATACCGAGCGGGACGGACTGGCGAGCAATACGGTCTATGGCATCCTGAGCGATTCGGATGGATTCTTGTGGATCAGCACCGGTGGAGGTCTGTCGAGTTTTGATCCCGGTACCGAGACCTTTCACAATTATTCTGTGCAAGATGGCCTGCAGGGCAACCAGTTCAATGCCGGCGCCCTGTACCAGGGCGAGAAAGAGGATATGTACTTTGGTGGGGTTCAGGGCCTGACGGCCTTTTACCCATTGCAGGTCAAGCTGATGGCAAACCCGCATCCTCCGCCGCTTGCCATCACTGCGTTCAAGCTCTTTAACGAGGTGGTGCGAGTCGATCTGCCCCTTGATGAACACATCAAGTTGCCCCATACCGATAATTTCATCTCATTCGAGTTTGCCGCGCTTGACTATACCCTGTCGGAAAAGAACGAATTCGCCTATGTGCTTGAGGGGATCGACAAGGATTGGGTGTATGCCGGCTCGCGCCGCCATGCCGATTATCCGAATCTGAGATGGGGCGACTATGTTTTTCGGGTCATAGGCTCGAACAACGATGGGGTCTGGAATGAAGAGGGCGTGTCGGTGAAAATCACGATCTCACCGCCATACTGGGCTACGTGGTGGTTCCGCGGGCTGGCCATCATCGTCGTGGTCGGCGGCGCGATCACCTACTATCGCTTGCGAGTCCGGAACATCGAAGCGACGAGCCGCGAACTCGGGCAATTGGTGCAAGAGAGAACCCGCGAGATTGAACGGCGAACGCACGAACTGGAAGCCCTCTATCGCGCCGACAAAGAGTTGTACCGCCACCTCCATCTGAACGAGGTGTTCCAAGCTCTGGTCGACGCGGCGGTGGATATCCTCGGCGCTGAAAAGAGTTCGTTGATGGTCTGGAATCAAGACAGGGAGAAGCTAGTCGTGCGGGCAGCCCGTAATTTCAGTCCCGCGACCATGGCCCATATGACGTTCGCGCCCGGGGAGGGAAGCGTAGGGCAGGTAGGAGTCACCGGCGAGCCCATCATCATTGAAGATACGCACGCGGCCGGGCAAGTTGCGAGTCGGGTCACCGAACCAGAGGGGATCCGCTCTTTCATGCATGTCCCGATCGAGATCGGTGATCAGATCTTTGGGGTTTTCAATGCCGATTACCTGGCGCCCCGTTCCTTTGGCAAGGATGAGTTGAGGCTCTTTACGGCCCTGGCTCAGCGGGCCGCGTTGGCCATTGAGAACGCCCAACTCTACGAACAGGCGCAAGAACTGGCGGCGGTGGAAGAGCGCCAGCGTCTGGCCCGTGATCTGCACGATGCAGTTACCCAGACCCTCTTTTCGGCCAGCCTCATTGCCGAGGTATTGCCCGATCTCTGGGAAGCGGACCAGGACGAGGGGCGGCACCTGTTGGGCGAATTGCGCCAGTTGAGCCGGGGGGCCCTGGCCGAGATGCGCACCTTGTTGCTCGAGCTGCGGCCGGACGCCTTGATGGAGGCAAGCTTGGGTGAGCTGTTGCGCCAACTCGGCGAGGCGACCACTGGCCGAAAGGGAATTCCGGTCGAGGTCATCGTACAAGGCGAACCTCAATGCCCTCCCGATGTTCACGTTGCTCTCTATCGCATTACCCAGGAGGCCTTGAACAATGTGGTCAAGCATTCAAAGGCTAGCCAGGTGACGGTCAGCCTGCAATGCCAGCCCGATTTCGGGGGCGTTGAGTTGTGTATCAGCGACGACGGCCGCGGTTTCGATCCCGCCCTCATTCCTTCGGGTCACCTGGGGGTAGGCATCATGCACGAGCGAGCCCGGGCTATCGGAGCCACGCTGGAGATTGAGAGCGAATTGGGGAGCGGCGCTCGGGTTGTTGTTGGGTGGAAGAAGGACGGAGGTTATCCTGATGAATGAGACATCATCCATTCGCGTCATGCTCGTCGACGACCATGATATGGTCCGCAAAGGGCTGGCAGCCATCCTGAAAGTCAATCCTGACCTGGAATGGGTGGGTGAAGCCGGCGACGGCGAGGAGGCCGTGCGGATGTGTGAGCAGGTTCGGCCGGATGTGGTGCTGATGGATCTCAAGATGCCCGGAATGGACGGCGCGGCCGCCACCCAGGTCATCAAAGAGCGCTGGCCGCAGGTGCAGGTCATCGCGTTGACCAGCTTTCAGGAAAAGGATCTGGTACAGGAGGTGCTTCAGGCCGGGGCCATCAGCTACCTGTTAAAGAACGTCTCGGCCGCTGACTTGGCGGAAGCAATTCGGGCGGCCTACGCCGGCCGGTCGACCCTGGCGCCCGAGGCAACCCAGGCGCTGATCCAGGCCACGCGCTCCGCGAGCGACGGGCCTGCACCGGGCCACGACTTGACTCCGCGAGAGCGCGAGGTGCTCGTCCTGCTGGTCGAGGGGCTGAACAACCCAGACATTGCCGAGCGC